>JBBJOE010000192.1:0-5707 GCA_037721765.1 Thermomicrobiales bacterium | reverse complement strand
GGGCCGACTGTCGTCGCCGCGGCATGGATTGACGACATGCCCATCGAGAGCATGATTCGGAACATCCATGTAAAGATGGGTCACATCGATACGGCGGCACCGGCCATGCGGGCCATCAACATGCCGCCGGCGCCGACGGCACCCCTCCCGGATGCTCCCTAACCCAAGTCGCAGCGAGGCTCTCGTGCGTATCCTGATCCGCATCCTGCGGTACCTGGGCCCCTACCGACCCCAACTCATCCTCGCCTATACATCCCTGTTCCTGGCCTTGGCTGCCCAGCTGACCCTCCCTTGGGTCCTCGGCCGGGCGATCGACGAGGGCATCTCGGGGGGTGACCGGGGGTTTCTGGTCCGGGCCGCGTTCGCCTACCTCGGCATCGCGGCGGTGCAGGGACTCTTCACCCTGGGCCGGGTCTACCTGCTCAACGTCCTGGCCGAGCAGGCCGGCAACGACATGCGGGCCGAGCTCTTCTCCCACCTGCAGCGCCTCTCGTTCAGCTTCTATGACCGTTCCCAGACCGGCCAACTGATGACCCGGGCGACCGAGGACATCAACAACGTCCGGGGCATGCTGATGATGGCCCTCAGGACGCTGCTCCTGATGGCCGGGACCTTCGTCGCGGTCGCGGTGATCCTGCTCCGGCTCGACGTGTTGCTGGCGGTCGTGGCGCTGGTGATCTACCCGCCGCTGGTCTGGTACTCGTTCCACTTCGGCAACGGTATCCGTCCGATGTTCACCCGGGTCCAGCAGCAGTTCGGGGTGATGACCTCGGCCCTGCAGGAGAACGTCGCCGGGGGGCGGGTCGTCCGTGCCTTCGCCCAGGAGGCGAACGAGAACGAGCGGTTCCAGCAGGAACTCGTCGAACTGTTCGACCGCAACCTGGTGGCCGCCAGCCGTTGGTCCCGCTCCTACGCCGGGATGCTGTTCGGGTCCGGCATCGGCATCGCGGCGGTGGTCTGGCTGGGTGGGCACCGGGTCCTCGCCGGGGAGATGACGATCGGGACGCTGGTCGCCTTCAATCGCTACCTGACCCTGCTGGCGGAGCCGATCCGCTGGCTCGGGTTCGTCGTCAACCGGATCGCCCGCGCGATCGCCTCCGGCGAGCGGATCTTCGGCACCCTCGACACCAAGCCGACGATCGCCGATCAGCCGGGCGCCGTCGCGCTGGAGCGGGCCACCGGTGCGGTCCGGTTCGAGGGGGTCCAATTCCGGTTCCCCGGGGCCCGCTTCCCGGCCCTGGACGACGTGTCTTTCGTGGCCCGGCCCGGCGAGACCGTCGCCCTGGTCGGTGCGACCGGGTCCGGCAAGAGCGCCGTGGTCGGCCTGATCCCCCGGTTCTATGACGTGGCCGCCGGGACGATCTCGGTCGATGGCCACGACGTGCGGAACTTGACATTGGCTTCCCTGCGGCTCAACGTCGCGATCGTGATGCAGGAGACCTTCCTGTTCTCGGAATCGATCCGGGACAACATCGCCTTCGGCCGGCCGGGGGCCACCGATGCCGAGGTGGAGGCCGCCGCCCGGGCCGCCAGCGCCCACCCCTTCATCAGCGCCCTGCCGAACGGCTATGCCACGACCCTCGGCGAGCGTGGCGTCTCGATCTCGGGCGGGCAGAAGCAACGGCTCGCGATCGCCCGGGCGATCCTGCTCGACGCCCCGATCCTCATCCTCGACGATGCCACCAGCAGCGTCGATTCCCGGACCGAGGCCGATATCCAGGCCGCCCTCCAGACCCTCATGGCTGGCAGGACCACCTTCATCGTCGCCCAGCGGCTGGACACCGTCCGCGCCGCCGACCAGATCTTGGTCCTCCGCGACGGCCAGATCGTCCAGCGCGGTACCCACGCCGGGCTGGTGACCGAAGACGGGTTCTACCGCGACCTCTACGACTTCCAACGCCGGGAGCGGTCGGGGATCGATGGGGAGGGGAGTGAGGACCCGACCGAGGGCGACCCGCTCGCCGCCGCCAGCGACCTCGCCGGGACGGCACCGGACGGGACCAACTCCGCAAACGGCCGAACCACCCGCGAGGGGACCCGCCCTGCCCGATCGTACGCTGGCACTGGCGACGACTGACCCCGACCTCGTCCTGACTACGCTCTTCCCGTCCACCGTCCACCGTCCACCGTCCACCGTCCACCGTCCACCGTCCACCGTCCACCGTCTACCGACTCCGGAGGCCCTGACCGCCGATGGCGATGATGATGAACGTCGATCCCGACGACCTGCTCGGGAAGGCCTACGACGGCCGGGTGATGCGTCGCCTGTTCGCCTTCGTGCTGCCCCACCGGACCCGGGGGCTGCTGCTCCTCGGGGCGGTGGTCGCGGTGATCGCGTGCGACCTTGCCCTGCCGTGGCTGTTCAGCCAGGCGGTCGACGAGGTCCGGCCGGGGGGACCCCGGCGGACGGATACCGTGAATCTGCTCGGGGCGGCCTTCGTCCTGACGTTGGTCGTGCGGTTCCTCACGATGTGGGGGCAGTTCTACCTGACGTCGTGGCTCGGTAACCGGGTCGTCTACGACCTGCGGAATGACATGTTCCGCCATCTCCAGACGCTGAGCCTGACCTACATCGACAAGCGTGGCGTCGGCGCGATCATGACCCGGATCCAGAACGATGTCGGGGTGATCAACGAGATGTTCGCCGATGGCCTGCTCGGCATCTTTGGCAACGTCCTGATCCTGATCGGGATCGTCGTCGTGATGCTGCTGACCGACTGGCAGTTGGCCCTGCTGACCTTCATCGCGATGCCGGTGATGATCGTCGTGATGCGGTTCTGGCGGACCCGGGCGATCGACACCTACCGAGAGACGCGGCGGACGATCGGCGCCGTCAATGCCAACCTGGCCGAGAGCATCGCCGGGATGCGGGTGATGCAGGCGTTCGTGCGGGAGGACGGCCGCCGGGAGCGGTTCGCCGGCCTGAACCAGGCGAACCTGGTCGCGTCCAAGAACGCGGCCTGGCTGGGGGCGCTGCTGCTGCCGATCGTGCTGCTGATCGGGGCGACGGCGACGGTGACGGTGCTCTACGTCGGTGGGCAGTTCGTCTTCGACCTGGACCTGACGCTGGGCGAACTGGTGCTGTTCATCGCCCTCGTGGACCGTTTCTTCGAGCCGATCCGGGACCTGAGCCAGCAGTACAACGTGATGCAGGCCTCGATGGCGGCCGGGGAGCGCATCTTCGAGGTCCTCGACGTCGAACCCGATGTCCGCGACCTACCCGGGGCGATTGCCCTGCCCGCGATCGCCGGTGCCGTGCGGTACGAGGGCGTCACCTTTGGCTACGGCGAGACCGAGATCCTGCACGGGATCGACCTCGACGTGAAGGCGGGCCAGACGGTCGCCTTCGTCGGCGAGACCGGGGCCGGCAAGAGTTCGATGATCAACTTGCTGATGCGCTTCTACGACGTCTGGGACGGGGCGATCACGATCGACGGCCACGACGTGCGCGACGTGACCCAGACCTCGCTGCGGTCGCAGGTGGGGATCGTTCTCCAGGACACGTTCCTCTTTGGGGGTTCGGTGCGGGACAACATCCGCTTCGCCCGACCCGACGCCGACGACGAGGCGGTCGAGCGGGCGGCACGCGATGTCGGGGCCCACGAGTTCATCACCCGCTTGCCGGAAGGCTACGACACCGAGGTCCAGGAGCGGGGCACCAGCCTCTCGGTCGGCCAGCGGCAACTGCTCTCCTTCGCCCGAGCCCTGCTCGCCGACCCCCGTATCCTGATTTTGGACGAGGCGACCAGCAGCATCGACACCCGGACCGAGCGGGTGATCCAGGCGGCCCTGCGGCGCCTGCTGACGGGTCGGACGTCCTTCGTCATCGCCCACCGTCTCAGCACGATCCGGGAGGCGGACCTCGTGGTGGTCCTGGAGCAGGGCCGGATCGTGGAGCGGGGGAGCCACCGGGAGTTGCTCACCCGGCGCGGCACCTACGCCGCCCTGCACGCCAAGCAGTGGCGCGGCGAGGAGATCGCGGCCGACTGAAGGCCGGAGGGGGCGACGAGCGGGTTCACGCGAGGTCACCCGTCGCCTTCTCCGATTCCCGCGCCGCTCCCGATCAGGATCGCTCAGGGACACGACTCCCCACGGACCGCCCGATCACGAGCGGAGCGAACGTCCGGGTTCGGCCGGGTGGTGACAGCTTGGCACGAGGAGTGCGTACGTACTACTATTGCCCCGCGTACGTACGCATCGACAATGGTGGGGAGAGGGTCAAGATGAGCACGCGGTTGGTCAAGGGGACATCGGTCGTGAGTCTCGCTGACGGGACGGAACTCGGCTCGGTCGAACACGTCTATCTCGACCCGGCCCGGAAGCTGATCGTCGCGTTCTCGTTCCAGACTGGGGGCGGGTTGTTCGGGTCCAAGTCTCGGAGCCTGGTCGATGTCACGGACGTGCACGCTATCGGCCCGGACGCCATCACGATCACGGATGCCTCGGCGGTCCGGAGCGAGATGGCGATCGGCGACCGCTGCCACGGGCTGATCGAGCTGGACGATCTCCTGAAGCGGAAGGTGATGACGGAGCGTGGGCAACACCTGGGCCAATTGACGGCGATTCATTTCGAGCAGGGGTCATACAGGGTGTCGATGATCGAGGTCTCCCACGGCCGCATCCACCACGAGACGGAGACGATCCCCGCCGGCCAGATTAGCCAGATCGGCGAAGACCTGATCCTGGTCTCCGGCCCGGCCGCGACCCCGGCCCAGGACCGGGGCACGAGGCCGATGTCGTCCCGGAGGACGGCACTGCGGTCGGTGGCGTGACCTGACCCTCCTTTTCTGACCGCGTCGTCGGGGTGCCGCCCGTCTCGTCGAGTAGGGGGGCTCGTCGGCGTCATCGCGTCCGTTTCCCAGGTGGTGGTGGGCGGCGACCTCACGAGGTCGGGTTTCCCGGCCAGTCAGACCTGGTGCCCCGTCCCCTTGACAGCCACCCGGGTCGCCCGTACCGTGCCTCTTGTGACGGGTGGGGCGGGCTCGATGGGGAATAGGCGGCATGGACGTTGGGGAGGGTGGGAAGCGGGCGATCCCGGCCTGGTACGACGATGCAAAATTGGGGATCTTCGTCCACTGGGGGCCGTATTCGGTGCCCGGTTGGGCGCCGGTGACCGGGTCGTTCGATTCCGTGCCGGAACGTCTCGGGTGGGAGACGTGGTTCCGGGAGAACCCGTACGCCGAGTGGTACGAGAACACGCTGAGGATCGCGGACAGCTCGACCGCCCGCCACCATGCCGGGACCTATGGCGAAGACATTTCCTACGAGGACTTCGGCGCCGCCTTCGCGGCCGCCACGGAGGACTGGGACCCGACCGCGTGGGCCGACTTGTTCCGCGCGGCCGGGGCTGGCTACGTCGTCCTGACCACCAAGCACCACGATGGCTATTGCCTCTGGCCGAGCCGGAATCGCAACCCGCACCGGTCCGCGTGGCAGTCCGGACGGGATCTGGTCGGTGAGCTCGGCGAGGCGGTCACCGCCGCCGGGATGCGCTATGGGCTCTACTACTCCGGCGGGCTCGATTGGACGTTCGAGCCCCGGCCGGTGCGAGACTTCGATGCGATCCGGGGCACGATTCCCCAGGGGAACGACTATATCGAGTACGTCGACCGGCAGTGGCGCGAGGTGATCGAGCGGTACCGGCCCGCGCTCCTGTGGAACGATATCGGGATGCCGGCCGCCTTCCCGGTCGCCGCCCTCTTCGCCG
>JBBJOE010000018.1:0-19879 GCA_037721765.1 Thermomicrobiales bacterium | reverse complement strand
CTAAGCCGTTGTTCGGGTGCAATTCGACTTCGACGGTGGCGGCGATTCTTGACGATGCCAAGAACTGTCGCCACCAATGGATCGCGAGTCCTCACCATAACCGATCGACTACGCCGGCCCCTCCGTCACGTTGATCGCGTGGGCCGTCCGCTCGTCCGTCGGCTCCACCTCGTCCGGCACCGGGGGCTCGCTCGCGGCGGCCTGCCAGGCGTGACCCGGGGCGACGCGGTCGGCCAGGACCTCGATGACGTGGCGGGTCGTGCGGGGGGTGAAGTGCTCGATCTGCTGGCGGCAGGAGACGCCGGCGACGGCGATCACGGTGTCCTCGCCGGTCGCGTTGACGGCCGGGAAGAGGCGCTCCTCACCGACCTTCTGAGAGACATCGTAGTGTTCCGTCTCGTACCCGAACGACCCGGCCATGCCGCAGCAGCCCGCCCCGCTCTCCGTCGCCGCGCACCCCGCCGCCTCCAGGAGGGCCATGCTGGGCCCGACCCCGATGAGCGCCTTCTGGTGGCAGTGGCCGTGGAAGAACACCTCCGGCCCGGCTCGCTTCGCCCAGGTGATCCCCAACTCGCCCTCGGTGTCCAGCTTGGCCAGGAACTCGTCCAGCATGAACGACTGCGACGCGACCGCCTCGACGTCGGCACTCCCGGGAAGCAGGTCGCGGTACTCGTCCCGCAGGGTCAGGATGCAGCTCGGCTCCGTCCCCACGATCGGGATACCGGCCCGGGCGTGACCGGCCAGGGTCGCCACGTTCTTGCGGGCCACCCGCCGGGCGTCGGCCACGAGCCCCTTGCTCAGCATCGGCCGCCCGCAGCAGGCCCGCCGCTCCTCGATCACGACCTCGAAGCCAGCCGCCTCCAGCAGCCGGACCGCCGCCATCCCGACCCGGGGATAGTTGTAGGTCGCGAACGTGTCGTGGAAGTAGACCACCTTGCCCCGCGTCCTCGGCGCGACCGGGTGCGCCGCCCGGTGCTGCTTCCAGCGCCGGGTGAAGGGCCGGGGGGCGAAGGGCGGCAGGGCGCGCTCCGGATGAACCCCAAGCGCCCGCATCACCGGCCGGGCCAGGGGAGTCCGCAGCCCGAGGTTGGCCAGCGGCGCGATCCGCGACGAGATGCGGGAGACGGTGTGGATGTGCCCGAAGACCCGGGCCCGAAGGGGCGTGCCGTGCTCGGCGTGGTACTGGGCCAGGAACTCCGTCTTGATCTTGGCCATGTCGACGCTGGACGGGCACTCGGTCTTGCAGGCCTTGCAGCTCAGGCAGAGGTCCAACACGTCGTAGGTCGCCTTCGAGGTGAAATCGGCCGGGGAGAGGACGTTGCCGGCCAGTGCGTTGCGCAGGGCGTTGGCCCGGGCCCGGGTCGTGTCCTTCTCGTCCTTCGTCGCCATGTAGGAGGGGCACATCGTCCCCGCCTTCAGTTTTCGACAGACCGCCGCCCCGTTGCACATCTCGATCGCGGCCAGGAAGCCGCCTTCGGCGCTGAAGTCGAGCTGGGTCTTGATCGCGATCGGGGCGTACCGCGGGCCGAACCGGAGGTTCTCATCCATCGGCGGCGCGTCGACGACCTTGCCCGGATTCATCAGGCCCCGCGGGTCGAAGATCGCCTTGAACTCCCGCATCGCCCCGTACAGTTCCGGGCCGAAGATCTTCTCGTTCAGTTCGGACCGCTGCAGGCCGTCGCCGTGCTCGCCGCTCATCACCCCGCCGAAGCGATGGGCCAGCTCGGCCGCCTCATGGGCCATCTCCCGCATCGCGCTGACGCCCTTCACCTCCTTGAGGTTGAGCAGCGGCCGGATGTGCAGGCAGCCCGCCGAGGCGTGGGCGTAGTAAGCGGCCGTCGTCCCCTGCCGGGCCACCATCTCTTCGACCGCCCGGACGTAGTCGGCCAGGTGCTGGACCGGGACCGAGACATCCTCGATCACCGGGACCGGCTTGGCGTCGCCCTTGACGCTCATCAGCAGGCCCAGCCCCGCCTTCCGCACCGACCAGACATCCGCCTGCTCCCTGGCGTCCAAGACACGGCGCGGCTCCGCCATCAGCCGCACCCCCCGCTTCGCCAGGTGACGCATCAGGTCGTCGCACTTCGACGCCAGCTCGCGGTCGTCGGCGCCGTAGAACTCCACCGCCAGCACGGCCGCCGGGTCGCCCTCGATATACGAGATCTGCTTGGCGTATCCCGGTGCCGAGCGGGTCAGTCCGATCAGCATCCGGTCCATCAGCTCGATCGCCGACGGCTCGCACTCCAGGATCGCCGGCGTCGCCTCCATCGAGGCCACCAGCTCGTCGAACTGGAGCAGGACCAGGGCCGTCTTGGCCGGCACCGGCACCAGGCCGACCTTGACGCGCAGGATCGTGCCGAGCGTCCCCTCCGAGGAGACGACCAGCTTGGCCGGGTTGAACGCCTCGTCCGGCTTGGTGAACTCGTCCAGGGAATAGCCCGTGGCCCTTCGCCAGTGGGGCGGGAAGTCCCGCGCGATCACGTCGCGGTGCCGCTCCCGGTAGGCCAGCAAGGCACCGCTGAGGCGACCGAGCGCGTCGGTCTGCCCGGCCCGCGTCGCCATCTCGGCCGGCGTCGTAGCCGCCAGATCCACCGTGCCGCCCTGGGCCAGGGCCAGGCGGATCGAGCGGACGTGGTCTGCCGTCATACCGTAGAGGATCGAGTGGGCCCCGGCGCTGTTGTTGCCGACGACGCCGCCGACGGTGGCCCGGTTCCCCGACGATGGGTCAGGTCCGAACATCAGCCCGGAGGCCCTCAACTGCCGGTTGAGCAGGTCGAGGTTGATGCCCGGCTCGACCGTCACCGCCCGCGCCTCGGCGTCGATGTCCAGGACCCGGTTCAGGTACTTCGAGAAGTCGATCACCAGCGCCGCGCCGACTGCCTGCCCCGCCAGCGACGAACCACCTCCCCGCGGCAAGATCGGCACGCCGTGGCTGCTCGCCAGGTCGATCGTCGCCAGGACATCCTCGGCCGTCTTGGGAATCACGACCCCGACCGGCTCGATCTGGTAGTTGGAAGCGTCGGTGGCGTAGAGCATTCGCGACACGGCGTCGAAGCGGACCTCGCCGCTGATCCGGGCCGACAATTCCGCCTCGAGCACCCGTGCCGCCTCGACCGCCCCGCGTCTTTGGCGGACGCCCGGCACCGGGGGGCCGTTTGCCTTCTCGGTCCGGGACCGGGCGGGAGTATCAGTTGCCGGGACAGCCATGGGACGGGGCTCCTCGGGTACGCGGCAGGGTGATGGGGAGGGCCGGGCGCACCCCCCAGCACGTTCCGACCCTGGCCCGGCCAGTGTATCACCGGCCCCTGGAGCCATCGCTTGGTCCTGGCACGCTTGGGGCACAAACGCCGTGGGGCGCCGCTCGCCACATCCTGCTTCTCAATGCGTTGTTCGAGCCAAGACGGACGTTCCCGAAAAGGCCGCAACGAGCGGCACCCCTACGACGACGTCGTCCGCAACCCAGGCTCATTCATCGAACGCACGTGGTGCGTCCCTACGAAGATCCTCCCCGCCATCCCGGTTCAACCCGTCCTCCCGGGGTTATACTGGACGCCTCACGCCGCCGTTGCCCGGATCGTGGGCGACGTGGCGGTTCGACTGCGACTGGGGATGGCGACAGCGTGGAGATCCTGCTCTTCTTCACGGTCGTGGTGCTGGTCGGCGGCCTGGTCGGGGGCGGCTTCCTGATCCGGGACTTCGGGCAGCAGGTCCTGACTCGCGATACGCGGGCCACCGTCGAGGCAATCCAGGCCCGGACCGAGGCCGAGACCGACCGTATCCGCCAAGAACTGCGCGGCCTGGTCGCCGAATATCAAAACCAACTCGGCCGCCTCCGGGCCCGCGACGTCGAACTCCTTGCCCTGGTCGAGGGGGAACGCGAGCGGACCGAGGGAGACGATGCCGTCCGGCAGGATGCGGCGACCGCGCTGGCGGAGGTCGAACGCCTCCGGGCCGAAGTCCAATGCCTGGGTCAGGGCGGGGCCTCCGACGCCTCGCGCCAGGTCGCCCGGGAGACCGCCCTGGTCGAGATCGACCGTCAGGCGGCCCAGATCGAGACCTCGATCGTGGCCCTGACCAACCCGATCCTCCTCCCCGGCGAACCCTTCGCCGTGCCGGACGACTTCGCCCCCGACGCCCTGCGCTGGGACAATTGGAAGGACGTCGGCGAGAGCGCATTTGCCCTCGGCGAACTGTTCACCCTCCGCCGCATCCACCTCTCTCCCCACACCGCCGCCTCCGTCACCCGCTGCGTTTCCCTGCTCCGCACCACCCTGACCGGGGCGATCTACCCCAATCTCGATCCTCTCCCCTCCGTCGCCCAGCGCCAGATGCTGTTCGAGGGCCTGACCACCGTCGGCGACGCCCTCGCCTCGATGCGACAGGAATTGGCGGCCGAGTACCACGGCCGGAACGTATCTCCCCCGCCCGCGACTCCCCCGGCGGAGGACCGGGCCCGCCCCATGACGTTACCCATCCCCGAGCCGGGTCCCGAACCGGCTCCCGCTCGGGCTCCGGCCGTCGAGGCGCGCGACGGATCGTCGCTCCCCGCGGCGAACACGGCAACCCCGACGCCCGCACCGACCCCCCAGCGCGCGGCGGTCACCGACGCCGCCCCAGCCCGCCCAGCCGGCCCGGCCCCGTCTCCCACGATTTCCCCCACCGCGACGATCGCGGCACGGTCCGCTCCGACCCCAGCCCCGGCCCGCCGGGTGAGTCCCGCTCCCGATCCACCCTCCCCGGGCTGACCGCCGCGACACCGGCATCGGTTCCCCCGACCACCGACGGCCAGGTGACCCGAACTCACCCCTCACCCCTCACCCGCGACCGGGAGGTGGGCCAATCGCACGCCGGGAATCAGTTGGCCGCCCGGGTTCGGGACGGACGCCGTCCACCGGGCCCGGGCCCCGTGCTCCACCCGCTGTTGACGCCCGTTTGTGCCGGGCTGAATGCGGCGGTAGAATCGGGCGATGGCAACCTCGCCCCCGGCGACGCCCCCCCGCGACGAGACGGGTCGCCCGATCTCCTGGAAACGGACTCTCTACGCCCTCTGGATCGCCCAGACCCTGGCGATCATGGGGTTCAGCATGCGGGCCCCCTTTCTCCCCTTCTTCCTGGGCGACCTCGGCACCGACTCGATCGAGAGCCAGGCCCTCTGGTCCGGGGTCATCAACGCCGGCGGGGCCGGGGTGATGGCCCTCAGCGCCCCGTTCTGGGGCGTCATCGCCGATCGCTACGGCCGCAAGCCGATGGTCCTCCGGTCGATGTTCGCCGCCATGGTGACCATCAGCTTGATGGGCCTCGCTACCAGCCCCTGGCACCTGCTCTCCCTCCGGTTCGTCGAGGGCGCCTTCACCGGCACCGTCACCGCCTCGACCGCCCTGGTCGCCAGCACCGCCCCCCGGGAACGGACCGGCTTCGCGCTTGGCCTGATCCAGACCGCCGTCTTCTCCGGCGCCTCGCTCGGCCCCCTGATCGGCGGCGTTTTGGCCGCCCAGATCGGCTACCGGCTCACCTTCGGCGTCGCCGGGGCGATGCTCGCCATCGCCGGCCTGATCGTCCTCTTCCTGGTCCAGGAGCGATTCGTCCCCGTCGCCCGGGCCGCCGGTGCGACCGGTCGCTTCCGGGGCACCTTCGATGTCCTCGCCGGCCGGATCATGCTGATGATGGTCCTCAGCATGCTGGTGATCCGCCTCGCGGGCTCGGCGATCCAACCGATCCTGCCCCTCTTCGTCGGTCAGGTCTCGGGCGGAACGGCGGGCGAGCAGGCCGCCTTGGCCGGTCTGATCCTCGGTGCCGCCGGATTGACCAGTGCTGTCTCCTCGGTCATCCTCGGACGCCTCGGGGATCGCGTCGGCCACCGCCCGATCCTGTTCTGGAGCGCCCTCGGCGGCGGCCTCCTCTACCTGCCGATGGTGCTGGTCGATGCCCCCTGGCAACTGGCCGTCCTGCAGGGGTTGTTCGGCGTCGCCGCCGGCGGGTTGATCCCCTCCGCCAACGCCCTCGTCGTCGCCGGCACCGCCCCGGAGCGACGCGGCGTCGTCTTCGGCTTGATGGCGGGCTCGGCCTCGCTGGGCGGCTTCATCGGCCCCCTGGCCGGCAGCGGCATCGCCGCCGGTTTCGGCTTCGGTGTCGCGTTCCTGGCCACCGGCTTGTCCCTGATCCTGCTGGCCGTCGCCCTCTGGGTCGTCGTCATCGCCGCCCCCGGTACCGTCTCGCGTCGCTGGGTTCGCACCTGACCCGATCCGACACCGGGGCGTGCGCCCACACCGGGACACCTTCCCAAGGAGACCCCATGCCCGATGTCGTCAGCCTCGGCATCCATATCCTCGACATCCTCGGTCGCCCGGTCGAGCGCATTCCCCCGGGCCAGGAGGTGACCCTGATCGACGAGATTCGCCTCACCGTCGCCGGGACCGCCGCGGGGACGAGTGTCGACCTGGCCAAACTCGGCGTCTCCGTGGCGGCGATGGGCGCCGTCGGCGATGACGCGGCGGGGACATTCATCCGCGACACCATGGGCCGGTTCGGCATCGACACGGCCGCGCTGGTGACGAAACCGGGCATCCCGACTTCCGCGACCATGCTGCCGATCCGGCCCAACGGCGAACGGCCCGCCCTCCACGTCCTCGGCGCCAACGCCGCCCTCGTCTTCGACGACCTCGACCTCGGGCTCATCCGTTCGGCCAAGGTCCTCCACCTCGGCGGCACCTACCTGATGGCCGGCCTCGACGGCGAGCCGACTCGCCGCGTCCTCGAAGACGCCAAGGTTCACGGCGTCATCACCACCCTGGACATGATCGCCATCGACCGTCCTGACCTGTTGGACGTGATCGCCCCCTGCCTCCCCTTCGTGGACTACTTCATGCCCGGCCTGGACGAGGCCCGCCGCATCTGTGGCCTGCACGAGCGGGCCGATGTGATCCGCTTCTTCCTCGACCGGGGCGTCGGCCACACCGTCTTCAAGATGGGTGCCGAGGGCAGTTCGATCGCCGGCCCGGGTGTCCCCGGCGGCGAGATTCGCCTCCCGGCCCTCTCGGTCCCGGTGGTGGATACGACCGGCTGCGGCGACGCCTACTGCGCCGGCTTCATCACCGGCCTGCTCCGGGAGTGGGACCTGGTACGGTGCGGGTGCCTCGGCACGGCCGCGTCGGCCCTCGTCGCCACCGGCCTCGGCTCCGACGCCGGCATCATCGACCTCGACCAGACCCTCGCCTTCATGGACACCGCCACCACCCGCCCGATGGCGCCGGGCTGACCGGCGCCTCGCCGACGCATATCCTCAGGAGTTCGCCCGTGTCCCGCCTCACCAACGACCACCTCTCCCTCGAACCCGTGATCCCGGCGGGCGGCCCGGCTCTCGCCCTCGACTTTCCCGGCCTGGAAGTGGGGGTCGCCGAATATGCCGAGGGGCCGACCGGCTGCACCGTGATCCACGTCCCGGCCGGGGCCACCCTGGCCGTCGATGTCCGGGGCGGCTCCCCCGGCTGGGTCGGGGACTATGGCTGGACCCATGCCGTCTGTCTCGCGGGTGGGTCGCTCCATGGCCTGGAGTCCGTCGCCGGGGTCACGGCCGAACTCCTCGCCCGCCGCGACTACGCCACCGGCTGGGACGAACTCGGCTTGGCCTCGGGCGCGATCATCTACGATTACCGGCCCCGTGACAACGCCATCTACCCCGACAAGGCCCTCGGCCGGGCCGCACTGCGGGCCGCCGCGCCGGGCTCGTTCCCCCTCGGACGCCGGGGCGCCGGTATCTCGGCCACCGTCGGCAAGGGCAGCCCGATCGCCGACCACGAGCCGTCCGGCCAGGGCGCCGCGACCCTGGCCGAAGGCCCCCTCCGCCTGACCTTCTTCACCGTCGTCAACGCGGTCGGCGCCGTGGTCGATCGCTCTGGCCGCGTCGTCCGGGGCTACCTCGACCCCGCCACCGGCGAGCGCCTGACCGCCGCCGCCGCGTTACGGGCGGGGAGCGGCACGCCACCCTCCCCCGGCAACACCACGATCTCGATCCTCGCCACCAACCAGGCGATGGACCGGGTCGCCCTCGGCCAGCTCGGCCGCCAGGTCCACACCTCGATGGCCCGCGCGATCCACCCGTTCCACGCTCCGACCGATGGCGATGTCCTCTTCACCCTCTCCACCGCCGACCTGGCCGCCGACGCCCCCGGCGCCCTCACCCCGATGGTCCTCGGCGTCCTCGCCGCCGACCTGGCCTGGGACGCCGTCCTCAGCGCCGTCGCGGACTGACGGCCGAAACCACTCATGCGCACGAGGCGAATCAGGCCGTCCCCTGCCCGTAGGTCGCCACGAACCGCGCTCGCAGGCCCGGGATGAGGTCCGCCGGCACGAGCCGCGGTTCCCGGCCGCCGTTGGCCGCCAGGGCGTGGACGTAGACCTTGGCCGCCTCCTCGACGATCTCGGCCACCGACAGGGCCTCGTCGAAGTCCTTGCCGAAGGCGAGCAGGCCGTGGCTGCGCAGCAACACCGCCATCCCCTCGTCGTCCAGCGCCTCCAGCACGCTGGCCCCGAAGTCCGGCGTGCCGGAGATGCCGTAGCGGGTGACGGGGACGCGGGCCCCGATCACCTGGGTGACCTCGGTCAGGATCGGCGGCAATTCGTCCCGGATCGTGCTGACCACGGTCGAGTAGTGGGAGTGGGTATGGACGATGGCCCCGACGCGGTCGTGCGCTTTCATGACCATCGTGTGCAGGGGCATCTCGCTGCTCGGCCTGCGGTGTCCGTCCCGGATCATCCCATCGACGTCGACCACCACCACGTCGGCGGCCGTCACCGATGGGTACGGCATCCCGCTCGGCGAAATCGCGACCAGGCCGGTCTCCCGGTCCCGGAGACTCATGTTGCCGGCCGTGCCGTGGACGACCCCCACCGCGAGGGCCCGCAGCCCGACGTCGACCACCTGCTGCCGCAGTCCTTCGAGCATCATTCCCGATCTCGCTCCCGGCTCACCGCGCGACGGCTGTCCATCCCCGGGACGACCCCGCGTCGCGGTGTCGCCGTCCCCTCATCCCCCCGCAACCCCCGCGACGCCGAGGGACCTGGGCGTGAACCGGGTGATGTGGTCCCGGTAGGCGCGGACCTCGTCCCGAGCCCGCTCCTCGTCCCAACCGCAATACCGGACGGCGACCTCCGCCGCCGCGACGTCGATCCCGACCCCGGTCTCCGGGCCGAGTCCCGTCATGGTCCGGCGCAGCAGCACGTCGGCCAGGGTCCGCGCCATCTCCTCCCGCAGCGCGAACACCACCTCGGCCCGGATGGCATCGGTCGTCGGGACCAGCGGTTGGAGCAGATAGACGTCGGAGTCGGCGATGTCCATGACGCCCCGGGCCCGGACCCCGTAGATCTCGAACAAACGGGTCGCCGCGGCCGGAGTCGCGTTGGTGCGACCGATCCGGGCCACGAAGCCTTGCCGCGACTGCTCGAAGTCGTGCCCGTCGTCCAGCTTGGCACCGGGCAACGGCTCGATCGCGGTGGTGCAGGGGACGACCGCTCTCCCCAAACGCGCCACGACGGCATCGACCGCGTGTTCGGCCAAGCTGCGGTAGGTCGTCAACTTCCCGCCGATCACCGACAACAGTCCATCGAAGTCCGGGGTATGGTCCCGGACCACGTGCCGCCTGGTGATCGCCCCCTCGGACCCGTCGGCCTGGTACGGCAGCGGACGGACCCCGGCATAGGTGTAGAGGACCGAATCGCGGGTCAGATCGGCCCCGGCGATGACCCGGTTGGTCTCCTCGATCAGGTAGGCGATCTCGTCCTCGCCGGCCACGACGCGATCCAAATCCCCGGTGAATCGGACGTCGGTCGTGCCGATCAAGTAGAGCCCGTTCCAGGGGATGACGAAATAGGGCCTCCCGTCCCGCTTGGCCTCGACGTAGAGGGCGTCGCGCGGGGCGCCCGGGAAGGGGCCGACCACGATGTGGCTCCCCTTCGTTCCCCCGACCATCGGCGGCCGGTCCACCTCGCCGTGGCCGGGGAGGAGCCGGTCCACCCACGGCCCGGCAACATTGATCGTCACCTCCCCCCGGGCCTCGTGAGTCCCGCCGCCCCGAAGGTCGGTGAAGGCCACCCCGCGCACCGTCCGGCCATCTTCGCCGAGCAGGAGCCGGTCGACCCGGCAGTAGGTCCTCACCTCCGCGCCATGATCGCGGGCGTCCAGGGCATTCTCGACCGCCAGCCGCTCCGCGAACGGGACCTGGGCGTCGTAGTAGACCGCGGCCCCGCGCAACCCCTCCCGCCGCAAGCCGGGGGCTCGCTTCAGGGCCGCACCGACCGAGTACATCGCGTGGCGGGGGAGCGACTTGTCGAACGACAGGACATCGTAGGCGATCATCCCGGCCCGGATCAGCAACGGGCCGCGCCGGTCTCCCTCGTAGATCGGGATCATCAGCGGCAGCGGGCGCACCAGGTGCGGCGCGATCTTGAGCAGTCGCTCCCGCTCCCGGAGCGACTCCCGGACCAGGCCGACCTCCCGGTATTCTAGGTAGCGGAGACCGCCGTGGATCAGGCGACTCGACCAGCTCGTCGTCCCGCTCGCCAGGTCACCCTGGTCCAACAGCAGCGTGCTCAGCCCGCGCAGCGCCGCGTCCCGGGCGATCCCGGCCCCGTTGATCCCGGCCCCGATCACGATCAGGTCGTAGGTCGCCCCGGCGGTCGCCTCGCCGCCGTCATCCCGGCGCCGGTCTCCCGTCCGCCCATCGCGGTCCGCGTCGCCTGTCGGCCCGTCCTGTGCTCTCACGTTCGCCTTCGCCTCGTTCCCGCATGGTGCGTCGGTGTCACTCGTACAGCCTACAGCGTCCACACCGCCTTGTCCGTGATCGGCGCTTCACGTCCCCCGACACCTCGCGGCACGTTGGCGTACGTGATACTTTCCTGCCAACCCATGGGATCCAGGGCCTCGATCATCCCGTCGAGCGGGCGCTCCCGGAGATGAACGGCGCGGCCGGGACGAATCCGTCGCCGAGCAGCCGGAACGCCGTCTCGACGTGGGCCGGGGTGTGGTGGTAGACGCCCCTGGCCGTCAGTTCCCCATCGCGCGGCCAGCCGGTGTCGATGGCAAAGATCGTCCCGCCCCGGGACCCGACGAACAGGTTGACCGTGCCTCCCTTACGGACCATCCGGCCGGTCATCACCCAGACCTCCGGCAGCCCGACGGCCTCGATCGCCACATCCGCCCCCGTGCCTCCCGCGTCAGGGCCTTGACCACCCGCCACGTGGTCCGGTCCGGTCGCCATGAGCAACGACGCGGCGGCGCCCAGGTCCCGTGTCGACGCCAGGCAGCCGCCACGCTGGCCGGCGGCGGCGGCACCATCGAGGGTCACGCCGCCGCCGGCTTCGGTCACCGGCTGGCCCGAGAGGCGATCGCGTCCGGGGGCCCGACCGAAGGCTCCCTGCCCCTCCTCGACGCCCTCGCCGCCATCCTCTCCGGCGACGCCCCACCGCTTCCGACCCTCTGGGCAGCGATCACGCGCCGAGCGGCGCCGGAGACTCGCGGGATAGCCGTCGCGTCCGCTCCCTCATCGGGGCGGGTCGTCTCGCCGCTCGATCAGCCAGGGAAACGTCGCCGACGGCGTGTCCCCAGGTGTCTTGCCCTCCCGCGCCGGTCGGGTATCGTCCGGCCCCGCCGGCGGTGAACCCGGCGCCCGTGGCTCGTCGGCCGTGCCCCGCCGCAGCCACTCTGAGACGACTTCCTGTCCCGGTCGCGACAGCGGCCGTCCCGGGGTCGTCACCGGACGCTCCGGCGGTCGGTCCGATCCCCGTGGAGAGGCGGCCGGGCGGGCGGGCGGCGGTGACGGGGGATCCGTCGTCGCCCAGGGCTGGGAACGGGGGCCCGGGTCCCCATCACCTTGCCGCGTTTGCCCCGACCCCCAGGGTGCATCATCGTCCGGCGAGGGTCGCCGTTCCGCTCCCGGCAGACTCCCGGTGTCCGCCGGGCCGGAATCGCCGCTACGACGGGCTGCCCGAGCCGGCGGCGAGGGGATCAGCGGACGGAAAGCCGACCAGTCCGGCCCCTCGTCCGGCCGGGGTTCCACCTTGCCCCGGTCGGCGGAGCGCGGCAACCTCGGCGGCAGGGCCGAGCGGCCGGCCACCCCCCGGCCATCCCCGGCCGGGTCGCCCCCGACGAATTCGTCCCACGCCGCCGGTCGCGCCGCCCCGCGCCAGACCAGGCCGCCGGTGATCGCCGCGCCCAGGGATACCACCGAGAACACCAGCAGCCAGTCGCTGTGCCGCATCAGCCCTGCCGTGACCGGGCCGAGACCACCGAGCCGGGTAGGGTCGGCGTCGAGGCCAAAGCGCCAGACGAAGGTCAACGACCAGCCGGCCAGGGACGCGCCGTTGATGCCCGCCAGGACGCCCCCCACCATGCGGGAGGGGAGCGCCCGGCGCCTACCGCCCTCCACGACCGCGGCACCGCCGTAGCCGACCATCACCGCGCACGACCAGAGCACGGCCACGGCGACCACCACCGCCGCGTTTCCCGCGTCCAGGCTGACCACCCCCGCCAGGCTCCGCCCCCACCCGGCGGCCACTTCCAACGCCACGCCCACGCCCAGGCCCACTCCCGCCGTGACGCACGCTTCGCGCGCCCCGCCCCGCCACATGCCGAGTGGCACGAAGCAGGCGATGATCGCCAAGACCAGCACATCGAAGACCAGCGCGGCAGCGGTCATACGCTCTCGTCGGACGAGGCCCGCGGGCTCCGAAACATCGCTTCGACTCGCCAGGAAGCGTCGCTCCCTCGTTCGCGTCACACCGTCCGACACACGCGCGAACGACATCGCGCGTTTCGAGCGACAGTCCGCTCTGGTTCACCGGCGTGATCATCTGACGATACGTGCTACCATTATGTCAGCATCAATCAGACATGGCGACGCCCGACGCGTCTTGCCTGGCATCCCCGCCGGCCCGTCGAACTCGTTCGCACGCCTTTTCCCACACATCGAGAGGATCACCCATCACCGTGAGCACCACCCGCGCCAAGGGCGCCACCACCACGCGTTCCCGCCGGCCGGCACGGACGACGACCGGCACGGAAGCGGCCGAGACCACGGCCGCGGTCACGACGCCAGCCCCCACCGTCCCCGGTGCCGACTGGCGCCGCATCGACCTGCATCTCCACACCCCGGCCTCCAACGACTATCAGGAGCCCCGGGTCACTCCCATCCAGATCCTGCAGCAGGCCGAGGTCCGGCACCTCGACATCATCGCCTTCACCGACCATAACTCGGTGCGAGGCTACGCCGAGATGTGGCGGGAGATCGAGGATCTCGAACTCCTGGAGCACCTCAACCGGCTCCAGCCGGCCGAGTCGCAACGGCTGGCGGAGTACCGCCGCCTCCTGGGCAAGGTGCTCGTCCTGCCTGGCTTCGAGTTCACCGCCACCTTCGGCTTCCACATCCTGGCCATCTTTCCCGAGGGCACCTCGATCCGGTTGATGGAGCATCTCTTGATGCTGCTCAATGTCTCCGAGGATCGCTTCGGCAGTGGCGAGGTCGGGGCCACGACCGACGTCCTGAAGACCTATGAGACGTTGGCCGACAACGGTGCCCTGGTCATCGGCGCCCACGTCAACTCGACCCACGGCGTCGCCATGCAGGGGCTCCGCTTCGGCGGCCAGACCAAGATCGCGTATACCCAGGACGCGAACCTCCACGCCCTGGAGGTCACTGACCTAGCCCTCGGCGACCACCGCCGCTCGACCGCCCGCTTCTTCAGCGGCGTCAAGTCGGAATATCCCCGCCGGATGCACTGCATCCAGGGCTCCGACGCCCACCGCCTGGTCCGCGACCCCGTCCGCGACACCAACCTCGGCGTCGGCGACCGGGCGACCGAAGTCCTCCTGGGCGATGTCAGCTTCACGGCGCTCAAGACGCTGTTCGCCTCGGACGAGTTCGACCGGACCCGTCCCTTCGTGGACCGCTCCGAAGTCGTCGAGCACGTCCTGCGGGCTCGCTCCGAGGGCAATGCCCAGGGCCACGCCTTCCACGAGAGCTACACCACCAAGCGGGCCGGGACCTCGACGATCGTCAAGGAGATCGTCGGCATGGCCAATGCCGACGGCGGCACGGTCTACGTCGGCGCTAGCCCGTTCGAGAAGCGTCCGATCGCCGGCGTCGAGGACGAGGCGGCCGCGATCGCCGAGCTGGAACGCGACATCGCCGGGAAGGTCGTCCCCACCCTCGATGTCGTGTTTGCCGCGTTCCAACTCGACCAGAAGACTCTCCTCTCGATCACCGTCCTCCCCGGGCCCGACCGGCCCTACGCCTACGGTAACGACGCGATCTTGGTCCGGGTGAACGGCGAGACCACCAACGCCTCCCGTGACCAGATCGTGGGTATGGTCCGCGCGGCCGCGGAGCAGCACGCCGTCTCTACCGAGGCGCCTCTCCCCGTCCAGCCGACGATCGCCAGATCGCCCACCGCCGTCGTCACCGCCGAGGCCGACCCAGAGATGGACCCGCTCGACGGCGTTCCCGGCCGAGGCCGGATGGTCCCGTCCCAGTCCCGCTCCACCGGCCGAACGGTTCGGCAGACCCCCACGCCCGCGACGCCCACAGCGTCGAGGACCATCCCCCCCCGCGTCGATCCCGCGCCATCGGGGCTCGATGAGGCGCCGGGCCTGGTCATGGAGGATGCCGGCACGGACCCGATCGCGCCCCCGAGCGGCGTCGAGATCCTGGCCAGCCACGAGATCGCCGGAGAGCGGTTCTACACCGTCCGCGACCTGCGCCACGGTCGCTTCGTCTCTAATGTCCCGGCTCGTTCCGAGCAGCGTCTCTGGCGCTACGCCATCGCCCGCTGGGAAGAGCAGCGTGAGGACCCGGGCACCATCCGCTGGATGGGAGACCGGGGCTATCTCCAGAGCTATCGCGCTCGCGGGGGAGACTATCGCCACAACCTGGCCTACCGCGATCACGACGGCCTGCGCTTCTTCTACGGCGTGAACGGCTCCGATCTCGATCCCGCTTGGTCCGAGGCCATCCCGGACACCGCCTACCGCCGAACGGCGGGCTCCCGAGCTGGCGAGCCCGAGACGGACGGCCCCGTGGCCGACGTCACCACCGCGCCGCGCACGCGCCGCGCCTGAGCTCAGGGGGGTCGATCGCCAGACACCACGCATCGCGGGCGTGACGACGGGCGGACCATTTCTGGTCCGCCCGTCATTCGGTCTCACCATTCGCGATGTCGGGCCGTGGCCCCGGCTAGGACTCACGACCGATCACGACCACGTCGGCGTCGAACAGCACCGGCAAGCGGCCCGTCCACGGTCCCTGTCGTGTTCCCCGCAGCCACGGCTTTTGGACGAAGGCCTGCAGCCAGTTGCCGATCGGTACGTAGACCGCGTTCTCCAGTGCCAGGGCCTCGGCCCGATGGTAGAGGTCGTTGCGGGTCGCCTCGTCCTGCTCGATGTCCGCCTGGCCAACCAGGTCATCGAATGACGCCGCGTCCGCCCCCGGGTCAAACTCCTCGGACACCGCTTCCAAGTCGGGCGCCCAGTTGTAGTAGCCCTCCATGAAGGCCGAGCCCGGTCGCAGGGCGTAGCTCAGGAGGTGCGGCGTTTCGGTCACGCTCCACCACCAGGGCATGTCGAGTTGCAGCCCCCCCTCGTCCTGGCGCAGTTGGTCGATCTGGTCAGCCTCGAGCGTGGCGTCGAGGCGGATGGTGACGCCCAGCACGTCTTGGATCGTCGTCAGGAACTGGGCGGTCCGTTCGATCTCCGCCGGATCCTCCGACGCGGCCTGGTAATAGACGATCTCGGGCAACCCTTCACCCTCGGGGAAGCCCGCGTCGGCCAGCCCCTGCCGGGCCGCGTCGGGGTCGTAGGACAGTCCCTCGGGAGCCTCGTAGCCGCTCAGGAAGGCGACCACCGGCGGGATGAAGGCAGTTGCCGGCTGGAACGTTCCCTTCTGGATCTCGGTCGCCCACCGCTCACGGTCGACCGCCCGGGCGAACGCCCGCCGGACCCGGACATCGTTGAACGGCTCCTTGGTGAAGTCCATCGCCAGCGACCGCGTGCTGCCGGGCGTCTCGATGACCCGCAGTTCCGCCGCCAGCGTCTCGTCGGCCCGGACCTCGTCGATCAGGGAGATCGAGACGTCGGCCGAAATGGCCTCGTCGTCGCGGTAGAGCCGCAACGCCGTCTGGTGGGCGTCCGGGCCATTCAGGATCTGCCAGTTCAGGCGGACCAACGACGGCGAGGCGCCGCCGTAGTAATTCGGGTTCGGCTCCATCACCACCCGCTCGTCGGGGGCGAAGTCGGTCACCCGCCATGGCCCGGTCCCGCCATCGGCCAGGGCCAGCTCGCCGTCAGCTTCCAAGGCTGCCGGGTCGATCACGTCCCAGACGAACGCGGCCAACTCCGAGGTGAAGTACGAATATGGCTCGGAGAGCGTGATCTCGACCGTGGCGTCGTCGATCGCCGCGAACCCGATCTCCTCGCTGTCCCCGGTGACGTAGGCGTCGAAGCCGGTCACGGCGCTCATGAACTCGCTCATCGGCGAGAGCTGGGCCGGGTCCAGGGCCCGCCGCCACGATGTCACGAAGTGATCAGCGATCACCGCCGTGCCATTGGCGTAGGCGGCGTCGGGACGGATCTTGAAGGTGTAGACCAGGCCGTCGTCGCTGACGGTGTAACTCTCGGCCAGGTCCTCGACCACCCCGCCCATCTCGTCGAAGCGGAGCAGACCGCCCCAGACGTTGGGGTACATCACCCAGAACGGTCCCCAGTTCGGGGCCCGGTGGGGATCAAGGACGACCGACTGACCAAAGGGCAATAGGGGGATCGACAGCTCGACATCCGTCTCCGGCTCGCCATCCTGCGCCCGGACCAGGGCCGGGCTCTTCCGCCCTCCGCCCGGTGTCGCCCCGGCCACCCGCGGCATCAGGGCCGCCGCCGCCGCGATTGCCGAGACGCGGACCACGTCCCGCCGAGACGCCGCCGGCACCCCCGACGCGAGGGTGCGGATCAGCCGGGAGACATCATCTCGCCCGGCCGTCGCGCGCTGGCCGGCGCGTCCTGTCGATTCGTCGGTCATCGTGAATTCCTCCTCAATGCTGGCTCGCGAACCGCGACCACGCGAGGTCAGGGACGCGGTGCGAGACCTTCGATGTCGGCAGGGGTCGCGCTCACCCACCACCCTGGGGTCCGGTCAACCTACCACGTCCGGTCCCCATCGGGCTACCGGATACGGCGGCGAGCGAGCGAAGAGATTGCCTCATCCAGTAGTACGCTCGGGACGTGCCGCCGGTTCCGGCCTCTCGTTCCGGCCGCCGTCACGTCACCGGTCAGGTACACCATTGCGGCTAACGTCGAGAGGGGCGGATCGGCCATGCCGATCCGCCCCATCGCCTCTTCTCATCAACCTGGTGGTCGAGAGTGGGACCGGTCGCCGGTCCCGCTCTAGGGACGCTACTCCGACTCCTCGATCGTGATGATCAGGCTCGTTCCCCGGACATCATCGTCGCGGGTGTACGAGACCATGCCCATCGCCTGGATAGCCGACAGGTCGAGGTCCTGGAACGCGACCGTTTCCGCCTCGGGGGAAGCGCCGGCACCGCCGAAGAAGTCCTCACAGGCCTCGCCGTCGAAGTCCTGGTCGAGGTCGAACAAGGAGGGATCCTCGTCGTAGGCCGCCTGTGCGTCTTCCTGAGAATCGTATTCCCCGCACTCCGGGCTGGCGTCATCGATCGATGCGGTGTCGTCCGATTCGCCGGCGAACGAGGCCAGCGTCTGCGTCAGGGAAATCAACTCTTCCAAGTTGACGTAGGTCACGGAACTGTGCTCGGACGGCAGGAGGGCCATCGTGTCCTGGTACCGCTGGTCGTCGGCCAGCGAGGTCTCCGGACCCTCCAACACCGTCGCGATCGACTCGCCGAGTCCGAGGAGGAACTCCTCGTCGATGGCACCGTACTCGACCGTGATCGGGAGGCCCGAGCTGGCGTCGCTGATCACGGTGACCTCGGAGCCGTCCTGGTCACGCGTGGCAATCGTCGTCGTCTCGCTGACGGTGCCGGCGATGAACGCCGTCAGGGCGGTCAACGAATCCGTCATCGTCTCCGGATCGGAGATCCCGGAGAGGAAGATCGCGAATAGGCCGTCGGCCGCCATCAGGGTGGCGATGTCGGGCACCGTCACGGCCAGGGCGAATTCGCCGGTGAACAGGTCCACGAACTCGGTCTGCAAGTTGAAGCCCAAGGTCTCTTCAGCTTGGGCGAACTGCTCCTCGGCATACTCTTCCGGCGTGACGCCTTCTTCGGGACCCGAGCCGGTCTCCCCGCCGTTCACGCTCTGGGCGATCAGCAGGGCGATCACATCGAGAGCGCCCGAGGCGCCGAGGTCCTGCCCATCGACGAACAGCAGCGTGTCGTCCGGCACGCGGTCGTCATAGGTCGGGTCGAAGTTCCCACCGGTCGGGAGTTCGGCCGCGCCCTCGATCGGGATGGAGATCGTATCGAGCCGGAATCCCGGGTCGTCAGCCCAGACCACGAGACCGGTTTGGGCATCGAATGCCGCCAGGTCCTGACCAGCCAGGCTGCTGAAGGCTTCGCCATCCGGATCGGACTCGATCGCTTCCTTGATCGTCGGGCCGTCGATGTAGGCGAAGAGCAGGAACTCGTCATTCAGCTCGGCCTGGACCGCCCCGAACGCCTCGGCGTCGGCCAGCGGCGGCATCGTGCCGGACTCGACATCGATGAACGGCTCGATGTCGGCCGCGGTGCTGGAGATGACGACGAAGTCCCCGATCCGGGCGATCGCCGTCCCGTCGGTGGGGTTGAACTCGTCTGGCACGGTCTCGATCGTCACGCCCTCGTAGTTGGTCTCCTCGATGGAGCCTCCCGACTCGTCGGCGTTCTCTTCGAGGAGGGTCTGGGCCTGAGCGTAGGCCGCGTCCGGATCGGAGGCCCGGACGACCAGCGCGAACCCGGCGACCTGAGATTCCTCCCCAGCGACCGGCGTCGCATCACTGTCGCCGGGATCGTCGACGTCCTCAGCGGAGGATGTCGTCCCCATCAGCGTGCTGGAGATGGCCAGGTCGGTGACGACCAGGGCCACTTCGCCCCCGAGGAACGGGCCGAGCATCTCGTCGGTGCTGGTCTCGGCCTCCGCATTGGCATCCTCGAACGCCTGGTCGAGGATGGAGCTCAACCCCGCCCGCTCCAGCAGGTCCTGCGCCCGCGTGAACTGGTCGGCCTCGGTGTCGAGGGTCAACGCCGCGTAGAGCAGCGATGATTCGGGGGCGATCGTCGCCGTCGAGAGCATGCTGTCCTGGGCATCGACCGAGATCGGCCTGACGCCGAGTGCCGCCGACAGGACCATCGTCCCCAGCATGGCGAAGATCACCGCGAACGAGACGATGGGGTGTCGTCGCCCGGCCCGGGCCGCACGACTCTGCGACGAGACGTTCATCCACTTCTCCCGACGTTGCCGCGAAACCGACCGGAATCCGCTCCGGCTCACTCGATGGGACCGTCCCCACTCTAGAACGCGCCCCGGGCCCCGTCAAGCGATCAGCGGCGAAAAAGCGCGAGCGCCAGCGTCAGCACGATGCTGAGGACGATCGAGGTCACGATCGGGATCGCGACCGTCACCGGGCCCCGCCGGAACACCAGGTCGCCGGGGAGTTGCCCCAACCGTCGCACGAGGGGAATCGACACCCCCGTGACGAGAGACACGCCGACGATCGCCAGCGCGACGCCGGCCACGATCAGGATCCGGCCAGCGACGTGGGGGTCAATCATACGGGGATGGTGACGATCCGAGATGCCCAACGGGGGAGAGGATCAACAACGCTGTCGGCAAGGCGGCTAATCGACCATCCGGTCGTCGATCCCGGTGGCGACACCGAACACGATCATGAAC
>JBBJOE010000191.1:0-5735 GCA_037721765.1 Thermomicrobiales bacterium | reverse complement strand
GCCAGGCGATGGCGGATAGGGCGAAGGCCCACGCGCCGAGCGTGATGGCCCCGGCGACCGCCGAGATCACCAGTCCCGTCCGAAGCGACCCGGGCTGGTATCGCAGGGTGACGATCGCGTCGCCCGCCGGGATCGGGATGCCACGCAACACGTGATCGGTGGGCAAGATGTCGACCGGGCGGTCGTTGACCCGAGCGACCCACCCTTCCTCGTACATCTCGCTGAGGACCAGCAGGCCGGGCGCGTCCGTGCGGGTGGCCACGTCGATCGCGTCAGCCTCGTGGCGAGTGATGGTCGCCCGGTCGGCCGCGGGCTGCGACGGCGGGGCGACGGCGGGCATCGGCCCCTCGACCAGGGCGGTCCACCGTGGCAGGACCGCCCGGTTGACCAGCATCGGCAGGGCGTCGCCCCGGGTGATCGGCCGGACGTCGTGGACGATCCAGGCCCGGGGCAGGGCGTCAAGATTCTCGTAGACCTCGACCAGGCCGGTGCGAAAGACCAGGGGCTTGCCCGCGGTCAGGGCGGCCATGTCTGGCCTGTCGGCCGGCAAGGTGCGGTCGACGACGATGTAGCGGACGTTGAGCAGGTTTAGGAGCGGGGAGTCGGTGCCGGTCGGCAGCACGTTGGCCGTATGGTAGTTCTGGCGCTGGCCATTCAAGGCGACCATGAACTCGACGTAGCGCTGGAGCTGGATCGGGTCGTACCCCTGGATGTCTTCGAGCCCGAGCGTCATGGCCCGGGCGTTGGCCAGCAGGGCCACGACCTCGGGTTGGAGCCGCCGGTCTTGGTACCCATAGCGGAGTTCGTCCGGTGGTCCTTGGCCGACCCCCCCGTAGCCGAGGTAGCGGAAGGGATCCCCGGCGTCGCGCTGGCCCTGGAGGTAGGCGCCCGCCCCGCCGGGATCGTCCGGGGAGAGGCTGGCGGCGACCGCCTGCGCCACCTGGGTGGCGGGCTCATCGAAGGGGGTATTGGGGGCCCGCACCCATTCCCCGCTGCCCAGGGCGGCGATTTCGGTGCCGGTGGGCTGGACGAAGGCGATGATCAGGATGGCGACCGGCGCCCAACGTTCGATGTGACGCGACGTCAGACCCAACCACCGACCTAGCCTGATTCGCGGCCCGACCGGAGCGGCGACAGTGGTCGCGATCACGAGGGTCGTCAGGCCGGCGGCGACGATCGGCGGCCAGCCGCCGAAGGCGCCCTCGGAATCGAGCCAGGCCGCCACCGCGAGGAGCGCCGCCAACGGGAGGAACACGTATGGCAGGCGCGACCGCCGCCCGCGCCAGCGAGGCAGGGCATCGACGGCGGCGGCGCTGAGCATCGCCGGGCCGATCATCACCACGGCGTTCACTTGGTGTGGGCTGTGGAGGTGTAGCTCCTCGAACCGGGGCAGCAGGTAAAACAGCGCGTGCAGCGGCGTCCAGGCTTGGGTCAGGGTGAACACCACGATCGTCAGGCCCGCGAAGAAGGGGACTGCCAGGCGTCGTCCGGCCATTACCGGAGCGAGCAGGCAGAGGACGATCGCCACACCCCCCAGCGCCGCCGCGCGGTGGGCCGAACCGTCGCCGGTGATGTGGGAAAACAGGGTGGTGAGATTGTAGGGCGTGGCGGCGTGGTCCTGGCCGAGGCCGTCGTAGCCGTTGGCCAGATTGGTGGCCGCGTTGACGTCGAGGCGCGGCAGCAATCCGGCCGCGCCGAGCCCCAGTCCGGAACCCAGGACGGCACCGCCGGTCAGGGTGGCCCGGACCAGGCGGCCGACGATCGTCGGACCGCCGATTCGCCATCGCTCCCCGTCCCGCCCAATGCGAAGCCATTCGCCCCCGGCCGGAGGGGAGAGGACGGCCCGGTAGGCGACCCAGGCCGCGACCAAGAGCAGGGCATTCAGGGTCCCTTGGCCCAGCCAACCGCTCAACATCTGGCTGATGGCAAAGCCGGCCAGCGTCCAGGCGGCGATCGCCGTCCGCCACCGGGTGGCCCGCAGGGAGAGTTCCACGCCGAGCAGCGCGAGGGGGATCCATGTCGCCAGTTGGGCCCGGACGGTACAGCAGTGGGTGTTGTGGATGAGGAACGGGCCGAACTCGAAGACCGTGGCCCCGACCAGGGCGGCCACGACTCCCATCCCGATCACCCGGGCCAGGGCATAGGTCGCGAGCCCGGCGACCAGGAGCTGGATGACCACGATCACCTTGAACGCCTCGTCCGGCGCCAGCCAGGGGGTAGTCACCATCGCCGGCAGGTACATCCAGCCGGATTCGGGGTCGGCCGCGAACGGGGTGCCGCCGAACAGGCCCGGGTTCCAACCCGGGATGTCCCCCCCGCGCAGGCGGCGCCCCAGGGCCCCGTACCACGGCAGGAAGAAGGCCAGCAGGTCGTACCGGCCGAGCCACTCGTCGTTGACGAATCGGTGGGCGGAGACGAGAGCCGTCGCCGCGGTGATCAGGACGATGGCGAGGGCGTCCCCGCCGGTCAGCCGGGAAGGTGTCGGGGATGAGGATAGCGCGGTGGATCGGGTTGACAAGGAGGTGTCCCATGTCCGGCGCGGCCAAGCCCGGGGACGGGTGGCCGCGCGGCGAAGTCATCCCGGTGAGGCGGGAACCGAATCGGGACGGCGTCGTCCGGGACGGGCGCGATCGGCGGCGTCAGTTCCCTGCGGGTCGGAGGCCGGCCGCCGTCCAGAGATTGGTCATGCTCTGGGCCGCCTCCCGGGCGGCGGCGGACGGGTCGCCGGCGGCGAGGTCGTCCAGGGCCTGGCTGAAGGGCTCCGGCATCACCGGGCCGTCGAAGCCGATCTCGCGCAGGGCCCGCATGAACGGGACGATCTCGATCACCCCGGTCTCGACCGGCAGGGCCCGGACATTGTCGACCTGCTCGTCGACCGGGACGTTCGGCGGCGCGTCGTTGACGTGGACCGCGACGACCCGCGCGGCCGTCAGCCCCGCCATGTCCGCGACCGAGTCACCAGACGTGTAGAGGTGCCACGCGTCGAGGAGAACCCCGACATTGCCCGTCCCGACGTGCCCGGCGAGGTCGAGGATACCGCCGAGGGTATAGATGAACTCGTGGGCGAACCGGGCTCGAAACGTCGCCGGACCGATGAACTCCAGGCCCACCACGCAGCCGCCGGTCGCCAGCGCCTCGGCGGCCGGACGGAGGCGTTCGACCGTCCAGGCCATGTTGTCGTCGAAGGTCCGCTCGTCGGAGCCGGGCATGATGCCCGACGTGGCCCGGGGGCAGTCGAGAGCCCGCGCGACCTCCAGCAGCCGGGGCAGGGCCGCGAGGTCCGCGTCCCGCTGGGAATCGTCTCGCCAGGCCACCGGCAGGTTCCAGACCCCGGGACGGACGCCGGCGTCGGCGAAGAGGGAGACGACGTGGTCAATCCCGTTGGCGTCGGCCAGGCCGGCCGCCTCGCGGAGGTCGAACTGGACGGCGTCGAAGCCGGACTCCCGGGCCAGCGAGATCGAATCCGCCAGCGAGTATCCCTTGAGGCCGATCGCACCCGCCCCGAGCATCGTGAACATCGTCCCGAACCCTCCATCCTGGTCCGCGCCCGGCGCCGTCTGACCCCGTCGTGGGGAAGCCCACCGCGTGGCATCATAGCAAACCGGCCGGATGGGGCGAGGTGCGCCCGGGCGCCCGGCGACGGCGCGGGATGGGGGAGAGATGGCCTTCACGGTGAAGCGACGGGGCAAACTGACCTATTACTCCCAGGGCGAACGGCCGGTGCTGTCGGCGCTGGTGACGGAGGAGTTGCCGGACGGAGACCTGCGGATCTCCTTCGCCGGGCTGACCGGAGGCACGTCGGCGCAGGGCATCCTCGGCCTCGATGATCTGGTGACGATGGACCCGCACCGGGAGATCCCCCTGGTCTTCCGGTGTTGGGAACACTGGCTGCGGGAGGCGGGGATCTGCGACTCGCTGGCCGAGGTGGATTTCATCGAGGTGCACGCCTTCGGCTGTCAGCCCAAGGCGCCCAACCCCCTGGTTGACCCGGCCGGTTACCGGGCCGAGCAAGACAGGCTGCGGGCGGCCTATGCCGAGGCCTACGGCGGGTTCTTCGCCGACCAGTTGCCGGAGAACGGTGTCCCGGCCCGGTTCACGGTCCACGTCGTCGACGTGCCGGACCGGGCTGCCTCCTACGAGTTCTCGGCCGTGGCACTGCTGCAACGCGGCCGCTGACCCTGGCCCGGCATCGTCTTCGGAGGACCACGATGGGCCCGGGACGAACGGGATCGGCGTGACCCGGAGCCACGGTCGGAACCGGGACGGTTGGGGGACATAATGGGCCACGGACCGTCTGCTAGACTCGGGACGCGGGGCCGAGCACCGGCCGGGAACTCGTCGCGGGGTGCCGACGTACGACGCACGGTCCGGCCCCATCGGGCAGGGCGGGACGCCACGAGTGGAGGTCAGGGATGGTCGATGGACCGCGGGGTGGCGGACGGGCCGGCGGGGGCGAATCGCCTGGGACATCGTCTCTCGGGATCGCGGGAGACCCGGCGAGCGAGGTAGTCCGGTTGCGGGAGCGGTTGCGGTACTATGAGTCCTTCGACCGGCTCATCCAGGAAAATATCGCCCGCTCCGGCGAGATGATGCGGGAGGCGGCCGACCTGCGGGAACGCACCCTGGCCGAGATGGCGCTGCTCCGGAAGGAGTCCGCCGCGATCCGCGCCGACACCGAAGGCAGGGTGCGGGCCGACCAGGATGCCCAGCGGGCCACCTTGTCCGCGTTTCTCGACGAGCTGGCCACCGTCCAACAGGCGACCGAGAGGCTGCGCCAACGGCTCGAAGACGCCGTGCGCTTCTTGGGCCCCGATCCCGCCGCCCTCCCCGGTGGCACGGGATCGCCCGCCGTCGTGCGGGTCGATGTGCTGGCGAGCGGTGATCTGGACGGAGACGCCTCCCCCGCCATGTCGTTGATCGATCCATTTCGCGTCTCGAATGAGATCGACACCGAGCACACCGCGTCGCCGTTCGACGACGCGTCCCCGCTGTCTGCCGGGGACGATACGGGTACCGGGTACCTCACGGGAGACGAGCCGGGGGGCACGCCCCCGGACGCGGGATCGGGGCAAGACGCACGGGTCACCGGGGCCGGCGACGCTGACGCCCCGTCATACCCGGCCACCGAACAATCGTTTGAGTCCCAACCGTCGTTTCCCCCATCCCCGGCCGACGCCGTGCCGGACCAAGCCGGTGGGATGGATGGCGAGGTCGCGGCCTGGGTCGCCGCCGCCGAGGCGTCGTCCGGGCCAACGATCGAAACTGGTGACGACGCCGGCGACGCCGGCGATGACACCGGCGACCGGGCCGGAGCTGATGCCGACGGCACCGGCGGGGCGGCGGACGAGGGAAGCGCCGGGGCCAACACCATATCCGCCGGCAAGGCTCTGCCCGAGGAAGACACCATCGACGAACCTTTGGAGGTCGAGTCGTCATCCTGGGTCGAGACGAATCGCGGCACCGACGAGTTGCCGGGTGCCGGGCGCACTGGCGATGGGGCCGACGCCTACGACCGGTCCGATGATTTGCCGAACTGGTTTCGGGGCGGCGACGGCGACGCCACATCTCTCGACGATCCCGGCCTCGACGCCGTCTCCGGGTCTGACCTGGTCGGTGATGGAGGGGGACTGGGAACCGGGGCGGAACTGGTGCCGCCGACAGCCGTTTACGGGGCACCCGCCGATGGTGAGCCGCTCACCCCATTCGTTTGGTTTGACGAGGCCGAGGACGAAACG
>JBBJOE010000190.1:0-5751 GCA_037721765.1 Thermomicrobiales bacterium | reverse complement strand
GGTGTCGTCGAGCCGGTACGCGTCGCCGGCGCGCTGCGCGCCGATCCCGTCCTCGCCGTACGTGGTGTGGGCGTCGACGAACTCCCGATCGTGGAGTCCCAGCCGATGATTGGGCCACCCCCCTCTCCCGGCGGCATCCGTGGCGAGGCCGACTCGTTCCGCGTGCCCGCGTCGGAGAACGCGGCAACGACCTTGATCACCGGGGCGTTATTGGCCGGTGCCCGGGTGCACCGGTTGACCGGAACGGACACATCTCACCTTGGGAGTGGGAAGGCCGGTGACTTCATCGTGGGGGATATCTCGCGTGACGATCTCGACACGATCGCCGTGCGAGCCGGGATCATGCTGACGGCGGAATTGGCCTCGCCCGACCTGCCGTCCGTCCCGCTCAGGTACCCTCGTGTCGCCGTGATCCAGACGTGGCGGGGGAGCGCGACCGATGCCGGTTGGACGCGGTTCGTGCTGGGTCGGCACGGCTTGGAAACGACTGTACTCCGGCCGGCCGACTTGAGAGGCAGGGGAGTCGGCAACGATTTCGACGCGGTCATCGTGGCGAGCGATTCTGATCGCCACCTCCGGGACGGTCTGGACCCGAAGCATTATCCCGCCGAATGGGCCGGTGGCATCGACGAGGCGTGTCTGGTGGCGCTCCGTGCGTTCGGAGAGGGTGGTGGCACGGTCATTGGCCTCGGCGAAGCCGTCGGCGTCGTGATCGAGGCGTTTGACTTGCCCATCAGCAACGTCGCGGCATCGCTCGGCAAGGACCTCTACGCCGCCCCCGGCGCGATGGTGGGTTTCGACATCGCGACGTCTCATCCCCTCGCCCGCGGCTTCGCCCCGACTGGTCAGGCGATGCACGTCGGTCCCGTGGTCCTGGATCTGAAGCGGGAGGAAGACGATGGCTTGACGGTCGCGGCCCGGTACCGGCGCGGCCAGCCCGTGCTGGCGGGGTGGATGCGCGGGGGGCGGCGGTTGGCCGGGACGCCCGCGGTGGTCGAGTCCCAGACCGACGGGGGCAGGGCCATCCTGATCGCCTTCCGTCCCCAGTTCCGCGGGCAGACCCCCGTCTCCTATCGATGGCTGTTCAACGCGATCTGGCGCTCGGTCGTCCCATGACCGACGAGACACGTTACCAGCCGAAGGCGCGCGCCCGGACACCGACCCACCGACCCCACCTGCTGGTGATCACCCACGAGCCGGACCTCGCCACCTTCCTGATCGAAGGTCTCGTGCTTGGCGGGTTCTGGGTCAGCACCGTGGCGAACGGCCTCTTGGCGCTGGAAGTGTTTCGGCTCCGGGGCTTCGACGCCGTCATCCTCGACGTGGACCTGTCCGGACTTTCGGCGCTCGACCTGCTCCGCCGCCTCCGGGCACCGGGTGGGACCGGTCTGGTCAGGCAGCCGATCGACCTCCCGATCCTGGCCATCTCCGGCGACCCGGAGCGGTCCGATCGGACGGAGTGGCTCGCCGCCGGGGCGAACGAGCTCTGGCTGCCCCCCATCGAGATCGAGGACCTCGTCCCGCGCCTCCTCGGCGTCGTGGCGGCGTGGCGAGACGCGCACCCCGGGCGCCCCTGGGCCGACGAGGTCGCCCAGACCAAGGGGACCTGAAAGACCTCTTCGTTCTCCCCGGCGAACCCTACACCGCATCCTCAGTGGTCAAGGTCAACATCTTGCCCTCCACGACCGGCATCACCGTGGCCAGGAAATCCTCCACCGCCATGGCGCCGAGATCCTCGCCGGAGCGGAGCCGGACCGCGACCTGGCCCGACTCCATCTCCCGCTTGCCGATGACCAGCATGTAGGGCACCTTCTGGAGTTGGGCGGCCCGGATCTTCTGCTGCATCCGGTTGCTGCTGGCGTCGACCTCGACCCGCAGGCCGGCGGCGACCAGGCGCCCCAGGACCGTCGTGGCGTAGTCGATCTGACCGTCCGCGATCGGGACGATCATGGCTTGAACCGGGGCGAGCCAGGCGGGGAAGTTCCCGGCGTAGTGCTCGATCAGCCCCCCGACGAACCGCTCCATCGACCCGAGGAGGGTCCTGTGGATCATCGCGACACGGTGCCGCTCGCCGTCCTCGCCGATGTACTGGACATCGAATCGCTCGGGGAGATTGAAATCGACTTGGATCGTCGGCCCGGTCCACTCCCTGCCCAGCGCATCGACCCATTTGATGTCGATCTTCGGTCCATAGAAGGCCCCGCCCCCCGCATCGACCTTGTACGGGAGTCCCCTGCGCTCCATGGCCTGGCGGAGGGCATCGGTCGCCCGGTCCCAGGTAGCCTCGTCACCAATCGCCTTTTCGGGCCGGGTCGCCAGGTAGGTCTGAAACTCGTAGCCGAACGTTGCCGCCATGTGTTCGGCAAGGTCGATCACGCCTTCCACCTCGGCCCCGATCTGGTCCGGCATGCAGAAGATATGGGCGTCGTCCTGGGTGAAACCCCGCACCCGGAGCATGCCGTGGAGGGTGCCCGATCGCTCATAGCGATAGACGGTGCCCAGTTCGGCGAGGCGGATCGGGAGGTCGCGGTAGGACCGGACCTGGCTCTTGTAGATCATGATGTGGCCCGGGCAGTTCATCGGCTTGAGGTAATAGTCCTGCTCCTCGATCGAGATGGGGTTGTACATGTTCTCGGCGTAGGTCTCGAGGTGCCCGGACCGCTCGTAGATTTTGGAGGAGGCGATGTGCGGTGTGTAGACGAGGTCATACTTGCGGGCCAATTGCTCCTTCTGCTCGTACTGCTCGACCAGGTACCGGATCATCGCTCCGCGCGGGTGCCAGAGGATCAAGCCGGCGCCGATCTCCTCACTGACCGAGAAGAGGTCGAGTTCCCGCCCTAATCGGCGGTGGTCGCGCCGTTGCGCCTCCTCCAGGCGGTGCAAATGCGCGTCGAGTTCTTCCTGGGTCGGCCAGGCCGTGCCGTAGATGCGCTGCAACATCGGGCGGTGCTCGTCGCCGCGCCAGTAGGCCCCCGCCACCGACTGAAGCTTGAACGGGCCGATCTCGGCCGTCGAGGCGACGTGCGGACCCCGGCACAGGTCGAGGAAATCCCCCTGTCGATAGGTGGTGATCTCTTCCCCGACCGGGAATCCCTCGATCAACTCGACCTTGTAGGGGTTGTCGCCGAAGAGTAGTAGCGCCTCTTGGCGGGAGACCTCGCGCCGCTCGAAGGGCTCGGCCCGATTCTTGTGCTGCCGCATCCGCTTCTCGATGTCAGCCAGGTCGTCGGGCGTCAACGAGCGGGGAAGATCGATGTCGTAATAGAACCCGTGCTCGATCGCCGGGCCGATCGCGAACTTGGCCTCGGGAAAGATGTCCTGGACCGCCTCGGCCATGAGGTGGGCGGCGGAGTGGCGCATTCGCGCCATCGCGTAGGCGGCAGGGTCATCCGTCTCGACGGCGACATCCATCTCGGCGATCTCTTCGGCGATGGGGATCTCGGGCATGGGGCCTCCTGTGATCGGATCGACCGTGACCCTGGGGTCAGCGGCCCGTTCCGGGGCTGGAAAACGAGAACGGCCCGGCATCCGCAAAGGGACGCCGGGCCGACGTGGTTCCACCCTCGTTCCGACGGCCTCGCGGCCGTCGCTCGAAGTGGCCGGTAACGGGGCCAACCGAGCCTGCTTACGTGGGCGATCGCCCGTTCAGCGGCTCCCTCACAGGGGGTGTTCTCGCCTGGTGCCACGTCCCGGCCTCACACCGTCTGGCCGGGCTCTCTCGCGGGCGCCGCTGACGATACTCGTCCTGCTCGTCGGGTTCACGTTCGTTTGTGAACCCCATGGTAGGGCGGGCCCTCGCGGGTGTCAAACGATGTCCGGTCAACGCAGCGCGGCAGTCGCACCGTCGTGATACGGTCAAGTGACCGTGAAGCGGCGACGGACCTCACGGTGGCGCATCCCCGACTTCATCCCCTGTCCCCCGATGATCGCGACCGCGACCGCCAGGGCCGGAACGATGCTCCCACCGAGTCCGCCGGTGGTCGTCAATCCCCCCGTGGGCGGGCGCACTACCGCCGGGACAGACGCCGGGTTCGGCCCCATCCCCGGAGCGGAGACCGTCTGGCCGAGGACTGCTGGGTCGGGCACCGATCCCAGGGTGGCGCCGGTGGCCGCAACCCGGCCGATCACGGCGGCGTCCGGGTCCAGATAGGAGACGCGCTCGCCGGTGATCTGGCCGCCCGCCGAGGCCCGTTGCGCCTTCTGCTCGAAGGCGTAATCGAGCAGGACGCGATTGTCGTCATACCAGTCACCGTTCTCGTGGACACCGTCGAAGGTGACCGAGATCATCGTGTTACCGTCCCGCTCGGCAACCTCGATCAAGCACCACCCGGCGTCCCAGTCGTAGCCGGTCTTGCCGCCCAACAAGTCGGGATAGTCCATGTCGGTCAGCAGGCGATTGTTGTTGCGAAGCTCGAACCCCTCGGCGGTCTCGTAGGTCTCGGCCGAGATCAACTCGACGAAGCGGGGATACCGCAGGGCGTACATCACGAAGGTGGCGAGGTCGTGGGGACTGGTGTAGTGGTCCGGGACGCCCCAGCCGTGCGGATTCATCAGGTGGGTGTCTCGCAAACCCATGTCGGCGACCCGCTGGTTCATCCGGTCGACGAAGCGCTGGACGGATTGGTCCGGGTCGTCCCCGGGTTGCCCGCCGAGGTTACGGGCGATCGCGAGTGCCGCGTCGTTGCCGGACGGGAGCATCAGTCCATGGAGCAACTCTTCGAGCCGGAGCCGCTCGCCGGGATCGAAGCCCATCAGGGAATTGTTGGCGTCGAGGAGGTCGGCCTCACTCGTCTCCAGGACGACCTCGCCGGGTGCGGCCTCGATCGCCTCGATCGCGGTGAAGACCTTGGTCAAGCTCGCCATCGCGGCTCGCTCGTTTGCTCCACGCTGAGCAAAAACCTCGCCGGTGCCGGCGTCGATCACGATGTATTGAGCACTGTTGACTTTGAGTTCCGGTACTTCCTGGGCCGAGGCAGCCTGACCAAGGGCACCGAGGAGGCAACCGAGCACGACGAGGGTCAACCCCCACCCCGACGGTTTTGGCCTCGTCCCAAACGTCACCATCTCGCCCTCCGCCGCCGACCCCTGGAGCGACCCCAGATCGCTGGTACCCCCGTTCGTCGCTCCGATTGAGGATACCGATCCGGCCACGACGGCGTCAACCGCGCGGACGACTTCCGGCGAATGACGACGGCCACCCTGGATGGGGTGGCCGTATGCTCCGGTGAGGATCGCGGTGGGCGACACTGGACTCGAACCAGTGACCTCCACGATGTCAACGTGGCGCTCTAACCAACTGAGCTAGCCGCCCGCGTGCTCCTCCTCGAACGCGCTGAGTATACGGAGCCCCCTCACGGGCGTCAATGGCCCAGCACGGTGACGCTGTGTTCGCGAGCGTGCCAGATGAGGTCGACGCGGCCGAACCGCGCGACGAGGTCGACAGCCTGGCGATGGACCGGTCGAAGGCTGTCGGTCTTGACCTTCCACGTACCCTGGATCTGGTAGAGGACGAGCTGGCTGTCGCCCCGTACCGTTACCGTCACCGCGCCGGCGTCCGCACCCAACGTCTCCAGGAGGCGAGTCAGCGCGGCGATCAAGGTCCTGTACTCGGCTTGATTGTTGGTGACGCCATCACCGTAATCGAGTCGTTCCAGCGTCGTCCCGCCGCCGGGCAACTGGAGCTGGTAGCAACCGGAGCCTTTGCCGGGATTGCCGAGGGCCCCCCCCTCGAAGACGAACTCGTAGGCGTCG
>JBBJOE010000189.1:0-5762 GCA_037721765.1 Thermomicrobiales bacterium | reverse complement strand
CCCAGTCCGCATCCAAGCCGGACGTCACAGGCGGATACGTGGAAGACTCGGAGTATGGTTCGTCGAGGATCGTCAGTTCGGGTTCGTCGTCATCCGATGCCCATCCGGCCGGCGCCGAGACGACATCAGGGGCCTGATCGAGAGGCATCATACCGGTGGCGGGTTCGGCGCCGGTGCCGGACCAACGGTCTTCGTCGGGCGTGTCGGTCATCGCCTCGGCCGGTCCATCCCCGGTCAAGTCGTCCACGAACGCCGCCTCGTGAGGGGCGAGGTCCGGATCGCCAGGATCGGTGGCGGTCCCGGAACCCTCGTCGGCAGGACGTCGGGCCCGCCACGGGGTCGCGTCTTCCGGCGCTTCTGAGGCTCCAGACCATCCGAACTGGACGTTGCCGGCCGCGGCGTGATCGCCCGTCGCGGCGGGGTCATCGCTCGGTCCGTGGGCGGGGAGTGGGATCGCGTCGTCGCCGGCCACGAGCGGCCGTTGATCCTCCCCCGGGTCAGCGGTCTCCACGGGAGCATCATCGAACGCGGGAAACGACGCGCGCGGATCTGACCCGGAGGTGGGCACGCCAGTCGTGCTCGTCTCGGGCCCCGGGCCACGGTCGGCGGACGGTTCATGACCGATCTCTTCCGGCTCGGATCGGCCGGTACCGGCGGACTCGAAGCCGGGCGCCTCGGGGAGGTCTCCGGCGTCGCCCGGCCCGGCGGAGAGAGGATGGAGCTCGCCCGTCTCGCCGTACACCGCGCCGTCACCCGCCGTCCGGCTCGCCGGAGGGGTATCGCGCCCGTCGGCTCCGTCGAGGTCGGTCCCGGCAGCGGTCGCGGCCTCGTCGGCAGATGGGGTGTCGGAGAGCCAGGCGGAGGCCCGTTCCAGGAGCGACGGGTCGTCACCGGCATCGTCACCGTCGTCGTCGGCTTCACGCACCGGGACGATGTTTCCCGCATCGGGCCCGCCGGGCCGGTCGCCGGACGGCATCGCCATTGCGCCGGGCTCGACCAGTGGCCCCGCGGCGGTGACTCGAACATCAATGCCCCGGTCGAGATCGGTGCCGGCGTCCACCGCTTCGGCATCGTCGCTCGTCGTGCTGACCAGCCCGGGCTCGGGCCGCGGTCCGGGCTCCGGTTCGGGCGCCGTCAGCGGCGGTAGTCCCAGGGCGGACCGGGTCGGACCGTAGCGGACCTCGCCGGCATGGGTCAGGCAGGCGGCGGCGATGATGTCGTCGGAGAAATCGAGGGCCAGCGCGCCGTCCCGGACGATCAGGCCGAGCAAGCTCTGGACGTTGCGGGCGTACATCTGACTGGCGTGGGTCGGCACGTCGGCAGGCAGGTTGCGCGGCCCGATGATGATCACGCCGTGCTCGACCACCGTCTCGCCGTGGACCGTCAATTCGCAGTTGCCGCCTGCCTCGGAGGCGAGGTCGATGATCACCGATCCGGGCCGCATGGCGGCGACGGTGGCGGCGCTGATCAGGCGGGGTGCGGGGCGGCCGGGGACCAGCGCCGTGGTGATGATCACGTCGGCCTTGGTCGATCGGTCGGCGAGGGCTGCCTGTTGGCGGGCGAGGGTCTCGGCCGAGGCCTCTTTGGCATAGCCACCGGTGTCCTGGGCGTCGGCGTCGGTGCCAGGGACCTCGACGAACGTGGCACCCAGGCTCTGGACCTGCTCCTTGACCACAGGCCGGGTGTCGTAGGCTTCGACGACGGCGCCGAGTCGCCGGGCGGTGGCGATGGCCTGGAGTCCGGCGACGCCGGCACCGATGACCAGGACCCTGGACGGGGCGATCGTGCCGGCGGCGGTCATCAGGAGGGGGAAGAGTTTGCCGAGGTGATCGGCGGCGAGGACGACGGCCTTGTAGCCAGCCAGGTTGCTCTGGGAGGAGAGGGCGTCCATCGCCTGGGCGCGGGTAGTACGGGGAATCGCCTCCATCCCAAAGGCGGTCACCCCGGAATCGGCCAGTGCCCGCACATCCTCGGGGTGGTTCAGGGCCGCGAGGAAGGCGATCAGGACTTGGCCGGGACGGAGCGGGGTTTCGGCGGCCGCGCCGGCCCCCGGCCTCTGGACCTTGCAGATGACGTCGGCGTCGCGATAGACGGCGGCCGCGTCGGTCGCGATCGAGGCCCCGGCATCGGCGTATGCCTGATCCGGGTAGAGAGCGGCGGCACCAGCGTCTCGCTCGATGACGACCCGTAACCCCTGACCGACCAGACGGCCGACGGTGTCAGGGATGAGGGCCACCCGTCGCTCACCGGAGACGGTCTCCCGTGGCACCCCGATGGTCAGACCAGCCCCGGTCGACATGGTTGCCTGCATCGCCTCGCCTCTCCCCACTCACACGCGTGCTGCCGGGACAACGCCGGCGAGATGACGCCGGTGCGTCACCGCCCGCCCGCCACGGGATGGGCGGCGAACATGCCGGTATAGGCCCGGGCCCGCGATCCCGGCGCCTATCTTCACGCATTCTGGAAAAAGCGCAAGTGAGGCGGAGCGGGAACGCCGGGACGGCAAGCCCGCGAACGATGGTACGCGGAGGAAGGCATAGACCTACCCGACGAGGCCGGACCTCCGGGCCGTTTCGGCCGGTCCTCGCCGAGGACCGGCCGGGAGTCGCGTGGGCGGCGAGCATCGGGTCAGCGCCGGCGGATGTCTGTCCGGCGAGGGTCGATGCGGATCGGGACCGGGACGGGCTGGGGCGTGGGTTCGCCGAAGAGGATGCGGCGGAGGTGCTCGACGAGGGTGGACAGGTGGGAGGTCATCGGTGTCACTCCGCGGTGAGATCGTTCTGTGGTTTCCGGGGCTGGCTCGGCGTGATCGCCGTCGATCAATCCTTGCACAGCATATGCCACATCCACCATGGACGCTGTAGCCCCGGTGAGGCGATTGGGGACCGGACGAGCCAGATCTTGCCAACGTCGGGAATCGGCGCTCAACCGGTGGGTTCGAGTAGGGACTCGTCGATCACCAACCGGAGATCGAGGGTGCGGTACCCGGCTGACTCGAACAACACGACGATCGCCTCGTCTTCCCGCCGGACCACGACTCCCTGCCCCCACGCGGAGTGGATCACCGTCTGGCCGACGTCGAAGGGACCGCCGCCGGCCGGGGACGGGACCAGGGCGGTGCCCGACGCGCAGGTGTCGCACCGGAGGCAGGGCTCGGCCAGGTACTCGCCGAAGTAGGCGAGGAGGTACTGGCGACGGCAGCGGGTCGTGCCGGCATATCCCCGGATCATGTCGGTCCGCGTCCGCTCGAAGCCGCGATGCTCTTCCTGAGAGGCGGTTCGCCTCCCCGGCGAGATCGTCCGGGTCGTCGGACCGCTCCCCGGGACACGCGGTCCCATCGGCGTCGAGGGTCAGGGCGCCGACCTCTTCTAGCCGGTTGACCATCCTCACCACTCGCGTCTCCGAGACGCCCAACGCCTCCCGGAGAGCGGAGACGGGAAGTGGGCCGCCATGATGCCGCACCAGTTCGACGACCCGGGCGAGTTCGTCGTTGTCGAGGCCACCAGAGCCGGCGAAGAAACGCCGGAGATGGAGATCCTTCTCCGCGAAGAACAGGACCGCCTCGGCCGGTTCGCCATCCCGGCCGGCCCGGCCGATCTCCTGGTAATAACTATCGACCGAGTCACTGATGTCGTGGTGGTAGACGAACCGGACATCGGCTTTGTCGATGCCCATCCCGAAGGCGGTGGTGGCGACGATCACCCGGACGTCGCCACCCATGAACGACTCCTGCGTCTCCTCCCGGGCGGCGGTCCGCATGCCGGCGTGGTAGGGAGCGGCCGAGACGCCGCGTGCGGTCAACCCGGCGGCGACCTCGTCGACGTGGCGACGGGTGGCGCAGTAGACGATGCCGGGGCCGTCACCGGCGAGGACTCGCTCGACCAACGCCTCCCGCTTCGCGCCAGGGTCGTCCCGGCCCTCGACGAACGTCTCGACGGACAGGGAAATATTTGGCCGGTCGAAGCCGGTGACCACGATCGCCGGGTCGCGCAGGTGAAGCCGGTCGATGATCTCGTCCCGCACCGGGGGCGACGCGGTCGCGGTCAGGGCGACCACGGTCGGGTGGCCCATCGCCTCGATCACGGCTCCGAGCCGGAGGTAGTCGGGGCGGAAGTCGTGTCCCCACTCGCTGACGCAGTGGGCTTCGTCCACGACGACCGGGCTGACGGTGGCGGCGGAGAGGGCCGAGACCACGTCGTCGTGACCGAGTTGCTCCGCGGCGAGGAAGAGGGATTCGAGATCCCCGTCCGCCAGCTTGGCGAAGGTCTTTTCCCGGTGTTGCCGGGACACGGTCGAGTTCATCTCGGCGGCGGCACCGACGGCGTGGTGGCCGAGCGAGGTGACCTGGTCTCGCTGCAGGGCCAGGAGCGGGGAGACGACCAGCGTGGCGCCCGGGGTCATGTGGCCGGCGATCTGGTAGATGGCCGACTTGCCGCCGCCGGTCGGTAGGATGGCCAGGGTGTCTTTGCCCCGCAGCACCGCGGAGATCGCGGTTTCCTGTCCGGGGAGCAACGTGCCATACCCGAACCGTTCGGCGGCCACGGAGCGGATCGCGGTGCCCTGGTCATCGGCTGGGTCCGGAGGAGCGGGCACGGTCAGGATGTCGCGGACCGCGGCCGGATCGCCCGGTCCCCCGGGAGCAGCGGGCGTGAGGGGTTGATCAGGGTAGTCAATGGACCCGAGAACACTCCGCGCGCCGGTGCGCCAGAAGCCGGACGGCACTCGTGCGGGGTGCGGGACCGCCGCGGACGCACGCGCCGGACCACTCGCGGTGACATCCAGTCCCGAACGGACGGTCCCGGTTTGCCGCGCGACAGAGCGGGCTGACGCGCGGGGGGAGACACGCGACGACCCACCAGGCGGTGACGGGCCAGCCGGTGGGTCGCGGTGTCATCGGTTCTCGCGCCGGGACGCCGGCGCGGCGCTGTCGGGTCGTCTAGCTGCCGGATCGAGCGGCTTCGAAGCGCCGGTTCACGGCGTCCCAGTTCACGGTATTCCACCAGGCCGCGAGGTAGTCCGGGCGGCGATTCTGGTAATTCAGGTAGTAGGCATGCTCCCAGACATCCACGCCGAGGATCGGGGCCTGGCCGTCCATCATCGGGTTGTCCTGGTTCGGGGTGCTGACGACCTCGAGGCCGCCCCCGGTGCCCAGGATCACCCAGGCCCAGCCGGAGCCGAACCGGGCCGCGCCGGCCTTGTTGACGGCGTCCTTCATGGCATCGGAGGAGCCGAAGGCGGCCGTCACGGCCGCGCCGAAGGCGCCGGTCGGTTCTCCGCCGCCGCCGGGGCCCATGATCTGCCAGAACATGGTGTGGTTGACGTGCCCGCCGCCATTGTTGCGAACGGCGGTCCGCTTGTCCGCGGGGACGCGGTCGAGGGCCATGATCAGGTCCTCGGGGGACATCGCCTCGAACTCGGTCCCGGCGACGGCGTTGTTGAGGTTGGTGACGTAGGTCTGGTGGTGCTTGTCGTGGTGGATCTCCATGGTTCGCGCGTCGATGTGCGGCTCCAGCGCGTCGGTGGCATACGGCAACGGGGGAAGTTCGAACGCCATCGGTGTCCTCCTCATCGTGATTGCGGCGGGGCCGGGCGCGATCTCGCGACCGCCCGCCACCGGATTGGACAGTCCAGTACCCGGTCGCTCACGGCACAGCAAGCGACGTACCAATAGACGGAAGACGGAAGACGGAAGTCGGAAGACGGGGGACGGGAGACGGGAGACGGGAGACGGGAGACGGGAGGCGGGAGACGGAAGACGGGAG
>JBBJOE010000188.1:0-5804 GCA_037721765.1 Thermomicrobiales bacterium | reverse complement strand
CAGCCGCCGTCAGCGCACCGTCGACGTCGACGACATCCGCTCCCTGCGGGACTGATCGCGGCGCCCCGACCGCTCCCGCACGTGGCGCCGTGTCGAAATGACATCCTTCCCGGACCGCCCGATGCGGTGGCCGGGCATGACAAGTGGACCAGGACTCTTGGGGGGGGCACTCGACCGCTTCAGATGGCTAGGATGATCCTAACGTACCGGCACGATCAGGGATCCGAACGTCTTCACGCCTGCTCTCTCGCATCGCCCGCTGTCCCGCACCGGCTTTGAGGACCACCATGGCGGAGGCCAGCGCCCACATCCTCATCGTGGACGACGATGCGGACATCCGCAACCTGCTCCGAACTCGCCTGGAGGCACAACACTATCGCGTCCGTGTGGCGGAGAACGGCGAAGCCGCGCTCGCCGCCATCGCCGTCGACCACCCCGACCTCGTGATCACCGACTGGATGATGCCCGGTGTCGATGGCCTCGGACTCGTTCAAGCCGTCCGCGGTGACCCTACCACCGTCTCCATCCCGGTCATCTTGCTGACCGCTCGCGGCACGACGACCGAGCGCTCGGAAGGGATCGAGGCCGGCGCCGACGATTACCTCGCCAAGCCGATCCAGTTTCGCGAGCTCTTCGCCAAGATCAACGCCCTGCTTCGTCGTTCCCATCTCCAGCGTGGCCCGGTCTCCCACATGCATGACCTGGACGACACGTCGGGCTTCATCGCCGGTGTCCCCCTCGCCACCGTGCTCCAAATGCTCCAGGTGGACAACCGTAGCTGCCGTCTCGACATCTTCTCGCCCGACGGCTCAGGCAGCCTGGCCTGCAACGGCGGCCAACTCATCGATGCCAGAACTGGTGATCTCCGGGGCGAGGAGGCCGCGTACCGCATCCTCGGTTGGCGGGGAAGCCGTATCGCCATCCGGGGCGTGGACGGCCCGATCGCAGAAACCACGATCCGGATGCCGCTTGCCTACCTCCTGATGGAGGCGGTGCGCCGAGAAGATGACCACGGTCGTGCTGACCTGGCCCAGAACGCTGCCGAGTTGGACCAAGTGGTGTCCATCGATCCGGTGAAGCTCGCGGGGTCATGGCCAACCGCGACGAGCACGTCGACGCAGCGGAACGTCCCAGCCGGTCACCTATCGACCCCCCGCCAGGCAGACCAGATCACCGACTCCATTCTCGGTCTTTCCCGCTTCGCCCCCCCGACGCGGGAGGAGGCCCGGCGAACCGGGAACCTTCGCCTGACCAGGGAGACCAGCGAGATCACGCCGGTCCGGCTCATGTTCATCGACGGGCCGCGACGCGGCGAGGAGGTCGTGCTGAGCAAGGCCGTCACCTCGCTGGGCCGATCCCGCGGCAACGATATCGTCATCCAGAGCGCGGAGGTTTCCCGTCACCATGCCCGGCTGGAGTTCTTCGACCAGAAACTCCAGGTCGTGGATCTGAACAGCACCAACGGCACGCGGGTCAACGGCAAGGCCGTGCGATCCCACCCGGTGCGGGTCGGCGACGAGATCGTCTTCGGCATCATCAAAGCCTCTATCTTGCCCGTTGACGATCCGGCGTGACGAGACTCGCCGCGATCTCCCCAGCATCCAATTCACTGGATGACCCCGACAAACTGCTTCCGGACGCCACGAGCCAATCGTGATTGTTGCGAACATTTGTTCTTCCCACTACACTTCGAACGTCTCCGGAGAACCGGAGTCAGTTGGACCGCGAGTCATGCTAGACTCGATTTCCCGCTCTTTGCCGATGAAGCCCAACTGCGATGCGCTGGGTTCGCCAAAAGGATCGGGCATGCAACTTCGACTCGTCGGACCAAGTCCAGCGACACTGGGTCCTGTCGATGCAGGTTCAGCCCAATCCCTCACCTCACTGGAAATCTGCTCTGGTGCGGGCGGCCAAGCGCTCGGCATCGAAAATGCCGGGTTCGAACATACGGCGCTCGTCGAAGTCGAACGCTGGCCATGCGAGACGCTTCGTCAGAATCGACCATCGTGGACCGTGTTCGAACAAGATGTCCGCCTGTTTGACGCCAAGCCCTATCGTGGTGCGATTGACCTCCTCGCGGGTGGTGTCCCATGCCCGCCCTTCTCCATCGCCGGGCTCCGGCGGGGTCACCTGGATGACCGGGACCTCTTCCCGAGAGCGATTACCTTGGTCCGGAACTGTGAACCACGGGCGGTCATGCTGGAGAACGTCAAGGGCCTCCTGAGTTCAGAGTTCAGAGAGTATCGCGTCAAGATTGAGCGAGACCTGAGAACCTATGGCTACGTCTCGGACTGGAAACTCCTCAACGCGAGCGATTATGGCGTTCCCCAGTTGCGTCCCCGGGCGATCCTCGTCGCGTTTCGCGAGGACCAGGGTCGAGGGTTCGACTGGCCTGATCCCCTCGACGCTCCCGTCGCTACGGTCGGCGACGCGCTTCGTCAGGAGATGAGGTCGAACGGGTGGGAAGGGGCAGATGCCTGGGCGGACGCGGCCAACCAGATCGCCCCGACGCTCGTTGGTGGTTCGCGTCTCCACGGGGGACCCGACCTGGGTCCGACCCGCGCCCGCGAGGCGTGGGCCCGACTCGGGGTCGACGGCCGCTCCATCGCGGACGAAGCTCCTCCCCCGGGATTCACCGGGATGCCCCGGTTGACAGTACCGATGACCGCCTTGATCCAAGGCTTTCCCGCCGATTGGAAGATCGCTGGTCGGAAGACTGCCGCTTACCGACAGATCGGGAACGCTTTTCCCCCGCCCGTCGCGGAAGCGGTCGGGAAGCGGATTGCCCTCGCACTCTCCGGCTCCGCCGCGCTCTCTACCGGGGTGGCTGCTACGATTCAGGTGGGATAAAGAAACGGTGTCCGACGGTGAATAGACCAGGGGCCAAATCGAAGCTTCGCGAGTACTTCATCGCGCACGTTGACCACGTCTTGTCCTCAGACACGCTGAGGAACGTAGCGGGAACAAGCGAATGGGGTCGTCGCGTCCGGGAATTGCGTGATGAAGAAGGCTATGACATACGAACCCATAACGACCGGGAAGACCTCAAACCCGGCGAGTACGTCCTTGTCAGCACGACGCCCCGGCCCGCATTTGCCCGGGGCATTTCCAAGGAAACGCGCGCGTTCGTCCTCGACCGGAACGGGTTCACCTGCCAAATGTGCGGAGCCGGCGCCGGAGAGGTTCATCCCTACGATGTGCGTCGGAAGACCCGACTTCACATCGGGCACAGTATCGACAAGTCACTCGGTGGGACGGACGAACCAGGCAATCTCCGGGCGATCTGCTCGGTCTGCAACGAAGGGGCAGCGAACATCACGCTCGCCCGGCCTGATTTTGATAAGCTCAAAGCCCAGATTCGCCGAGCACCGGGTAGCGATCAAGTAGAGGTGCTGGCGTGGCTCATTGGCAAATATCCAACGGAAGCCAAGAAGCGCATACTTCCCGGGTAGACTGGGTCCTGGTTCCATAGCACCTGTGACGAGGCAAACTGCGTTGACCTCCCGATCGCCCATTGGATCATCCACTTCCGTACCGTCCGCCCCGGTCAGTCGTCGCCAGCGAGGGGTCTTCCGCACCCGCATCACCCGCCACTATCACGAGCACCGGCGCGACTTGCCCTGGCGCGTCCCGGAGACAACGCCGTTCGGGTTGCTCCTCGCGGAAATGTTGCTGCGGCAGACCCGGGCCGAGCAGGTCGCGCCCGTTTGGGTCGCACTCGTTCGCGATTACCCGGCCCCGGCGGATGTCCGCGATGCGGCTCCGGACGCCTTATTCACACTCCTAGCGCCCCTGGGCCTCGGCCACCAGCGCGTCGCCGCGCTCCAAGCGGTCGCGTCGACCTTGATCGAGCGACACGGTGGGCAGGTTCCCGGTTCGATCCCGGCGTTGCTACGCCTGCCCCACGTCGGGCCGTACGCGGCCCACGCGGTGGCTTGCTTCGGGTTCGGCCGTCGCGTCCCGATGGTGGATGCCAATGTCCTCCGGGTCCTCTCCCGCGTCTTCGGAGAGACCTACTCCCCGGACAATCGCCGTGCCCCACGGGCCTGGGCAATGGCAGCCGACCTGCTCCCGCGTCGCGGTCCGGTCACGGAGTACGGTTACGGCCTACTCGACTTCTCCGCCGCCGTCTGCAAACCCCGGCGGCCGGACTGCCACGCCTGCGCCCTGACGTCGATCTGCGCGTGGAACGGGCAACGGCCCGGCCAGACGTGAGCCAACTGGGCGACCACGCGTTGGCTAGGTCCCCGCTGCCCGCCACACGCCCGCAAAGCCCCGCTGCCCGGGCGCCTCGCTGTCCGGCCGGACCCCGACGGGCTCGTACGCGGCCGGACCGCTCGCCCACGCGGCGATCGCCGCTCCACCGTCGAGCATGGAGACGAGGCGATCGGGATGTCCACCCGCCTCGCCGGGACGCGGATCGAACTCATCCCCAGACGCCGTCAGGTTCGCCCGACGCGGTTTGAAGAGCCCAAATCATGGTCATCCTCGTCTCGGTCCGACCCGTAGGTCATCGACCGTGTCGGGATCGCCGGGCTGAACTCGTCGCCACGCCGACCGGCTATCGCGAGACGAGACGACGCGCCGCGCCGATCGGGCCGGGCGGACCCACGCGGTCGTGCCGTCCCGGGGCCCGTCCCATGCGCTACAATCGTGCCCGCCCGTCGCCGCGAGGCGGCCGGTTCGGCGTTGTCCCGTGCCCGGGCCCTTGCCGATGGCTGACGGCCGATCGCCGAGGGTTGGGGGCTGCACGCGCGTATGGCCGATCTGTTGTTCCTGATCCCGCTCTTGCCCCTGGTCGCCTTTGTCATCAACATCCTGGCGGGGCGGGGCGCGATCCGCGACCGGGCCCACTGGGTCGCGGCCCCGGCGGTGTTCGGCTCGTGGCTCCTCTCGATCTTCGTCCTGCTCGACCTCGCGGCCAACGAGGAACCCCTCCGCCAGCACCTCTTCACCTGGATCCCGGCCGGGGACTTCACCGTCGAGGTGAACCTCTTCGCCGACCAACTCACCGCCGTGATGCTGCTGGTGGTGACCACCGTCGGGCTCCTCGTCCACGTCTATTCCATCGGCTACATGCGGGGCGACGGCGGCTACTACCGCTTCTTCTCCTACCTGCCGCTCTTCGTCTTCTCGATGTTGATGCTGGTCCTGGCCGACGACTACCTGCTGATGTTCGTCTTCTGGGAAGCCGTCGGCCTCTGCTCCTACTTCCTGATCGGCTTCTGGTTCAAGCGCCGCTCGGCCGCCAACGCCGCCCGCAAGGCGTTCATCGTCAACCGGATCGGCGACCTCGGCTTCGGCCTCGGGATCATGCTCACCTTCTGGACCTTCGGCACCCTGGCCTTCCACGGTGAGGAGGGCGTCTTCGCCCGCGTCGATGAGGTGTCCGGCGGCACCCTGACCGCCATCGCCCTGCTGCTGTTCCTCGGGGCCTGCGGCAAGAGTGCCCAGTTCCCCCTCCACGTCTGGCTGCCGGACGCGATGGAGGGCCCGACCCCGGTCTCGGCCCTGATCCACGCCGCCACGATGGTCACGGCCGGTATCTACATGGTGGCCCGGTCATACACGATCTTCGCCGCCTCCGAGACCGCGATGCTGGTCGTCGCCATCATCGGCGCCTTCACCGCGTTCATGGCCGCCACGATCGCCCTGGTCCAGAACGACATCAAACGGATCGTCGCCTACTCCACCCTCAGCCAGCTCGGCTACATGGCCTTCGCCCTCGGCACCGGGGCTTGGGTAGCCGCCATCTTCCACCTGATGACCCACGCCTTCTTCAAGGGCCTCCTCTTCCTCGGCTG
>JBBJOE010000017.1:0-20122 GCA_037721765.1 Thermomicrobiales bacterium | reverse complement strand
CGGTCCATCCGTGAGGGGGCACCGGTCTTGATCTGGCCGGCGTTGGTGGCTACCACCAGGTCGGCGACGAACGTATCGTCGGTCTCGCCGCTGCGGTGGGAGACGACCACGCCGAAGCCGTTGCGCTGGGCAACCCGGATCGCGTCCATCGACTCGGTCAGTGTCCCGATCTGGTTCACCTTGACCAGGATCGCGTTACCCGTCTTCTCGGCGATCCCGCGCTTCAAGCGTTCGACGTTGGTCACGAACAGGTCGTCGCCGACGAGCTGGACGACATCGCCCACCCGCGCCGTCAGGGCTTGCCAGGTGTCCCAGTCGTCCTCGGCCAGGCCGTCCTCGATGGAGGCGATCGGGTACTTCTCGCACCACCCAGCGTAGTAGTCGACCATCTCTCCCGACGAGAGTGAGACGCCCTCGCCGGCCAGGGTGTAGGTTCCCCCCTCGAAGAACTCGGTCGAAGCCGGGTCCAGGGCGAGGACGACATCCTCGCCGGCCCGGTACCCCGCGGCGTCGATCGCCTCCAAGATCACCTCGATCGCGGCCTGGTTCGAGGGCATACTCGGGGCGTAGCCGCCCTCGTCTCCGACGTGGGTGCTGAGCCCGCGACCGTGGAGGATTTTCTTCAGGGCGTGGAAGATCTCGGTTCCGGTCCGGAGTCCTTCCCGGAAGGTGGGAGCCCCGACCGGCATCACCATGAACTCCTGCATGTCCACGCTGGAGCCCTCGGCATGTTTGCCGCCGTTGAGGATGTTCATCATCGGCACGGGCAGCGTCCGGGCGTGGGTGCCGCCGAGATAGCGGTACAGCGGCAATCCGGCCCAGTCCGCCGCCGCCCTCGCCGTCGCCAGCGACACCGCCAGGATCGCGTTCGCCCCGAGGCGACCCTTATTCGGCGTGCCGTCCAGGTCGATCATCACCTGGTCGACCGAGACTTGGTCCAACGCGTCGAGACCGACGACCGCCTCGGCGATCTCCTCGTTGACGTGACCGACCGCCGTCAGGACGCCCTTGCCGCCGTAGCGCTTCTTGTCGCCGTCCCGTAGCTCGACCGCCTCGTGGGCGCCCGTGGACGCTCCGGAGGGCACGGCGGCGCGCCCGGTGGTCCCGTCCCCGAGGGTCACCTCGGCCTCCACCGTCGGGTTCCCGCGCGAATCAAGGATCTCTCGCGCCCGCACCATGGCGATGATCGACACCGGCTCTTCCCTTCCCTACACTCCACGTCCGTCGTCCTTCGTCGACCGTTCCCCGGCGGGCGGACCGGCTCAGGATCGCGTCCCGCCAGCGAGTATACCGAGTCGAGGTGGTTCGGATATTGGCTGGTAGGAATCGACCCCGGGCACCTCCGCGGGCCGGTTCGGTCCCGATCCTTGCCCTTGGCGATGCCGAGACGATTTCACATCGGCTGTCGAGTGGCCATACTCGCCGTTGCGATCCGGCGTCGGCCCAGGTGCGGCGCCCGCCGAACGCGGTCGGATCGATCGCTGCCAAAGGGGGCGACACCGCCGTTGGCAAGAGCGACAAGGTTACCCGAGGCTGAATCCGCACACGTGTACGGACAACGAGCGATCCGTGCTGGCTCCACGGTGAACCGGCACCCGCCTCGTTGGGCCGTTGAGCAACATCTCATCGAAAGCATCATCGCCCCAAAGCATCACGCCACGTCACAATGGCTCCCGCACGGCGAGTGCTGGTCTCCTCGTTCGCTCACCCGGGGGAATCCATCGCGTTGGCCAGATTCACGTTGCCAGTGGTCGCCCACGTTTTCCTCCTCCGGGCCGGATCGGTCCTCCTCGCCCGCCGATGTGACACCGGATTTGAGGACGGCAAGTACGGCCCCGTCGGGGGACACCTCGACGGCGGCGAGCCCGCGACGGCCGCGGCAGCGCGAGAGTGTCGCGAGGAGGTCGGCATCACGCTCGACCCAGTCGACCTGCGCTTCCTTGGCGTCGTCCACTACGCCTCGCCCGAAGGCGAGGGTGTCGACGTCTACTTCTCCTGTACTCGTTGGATCGGTGAACCTCGACCCGTCGCCGACTGCGACGAGTTGCTCTGGTGCCCACCCGACACGCTTCCCGAGGCAACGATCCCATTCGTGCGCCGTGCGATCGAGTATCACCTCCTCGGCGGAAATCCGTTCGACGAAGACGGATGGACGAGGAGTCCGGTCATCGACCAAGCATCATCATGACCTGACGACAGCGTGTGACACCGCCTGGGAGCCGGCGCCAGTTTCGATCGTGCGCGCTCCCCCGCGACACCCCGCGTTTTGATCGGAACGAGGCCGGCCGAGTCGATCGCCTTGATCGTGCGTGCCATCCATACTCTCGCCTTCCCGCGTCCCAGCCGGGGCGGCGACTCGTTCGCTCCCCGGTTTGGGGCATGCACGACGCCCGGACCTGCCGGGCCGCGACCTCGTACGTTTCGATTCCGCGGGCCGCCTTCGGCTATACTCTGCCGAACAATCGAAGACGAGAAACGCGATGACGGAGACGAGTAACGGGAACCCCTGCCGGACAGGGACGGTGCGCCATCGACTGGGAGCCACCGCGGCGGGACCCCGTGAAGTTCGCTCCCGAGTGAGCCGGTGAAGCGCCCCCCGGGCGTGCTAGTCGGCCCTGGACGGCCCCCATTAGCGGGCCAGGCGGCGACCCTCGCCGCCGCGAGCGCACCGGCCCCGCCGGTGAACCAGGGTGGTACCGCGTGGCGTCCCCTCGTCCCTGGCGAGGGGACGTGTCGTTTTCTGGCGATTCACGACCCACCCGAGGCACTCCATGACCGCTTCGACCACCGTCCCGTCCCTCGATGTCCTCCGCGCGGAGGCCGCCGCCGCCCTGGACGCCACCACCGACCTCGATGCCCTCCTGACGTGGGAACGCGCCTACCTTGGCCCCAAGGGCGGCCTGACCGCGTTCCTGCGCTCGCTGGGCACCCTGCCCGCCGAGCAGCGCCCGGAGGCGGGCCGGTCGGCGAATGTGCTCAAGCTGGACCTGCGAGCGGCGTTCGACGCGCGGCACGCGGAGGTGGAACGTTCGGCCATCTCCGGGCGCCTCGCCGGGGAGACGCTGGACGTCACGATGCCCGGTCGACCCCACCCGATCGGCACGGTCCACCCCATCTCGGCGATGATCGAGGAGTTGAGCGACATCTTCGCCCTGATGGGCTTCCGGACCGTCTACGGGCCCGAGGTCGAGACGGGCCACTACAACTTCGATCTGCTCAACATCCCCGCCGACCACCCGGCCCGCGACGTCTGGGACACGATGATCGTCGACACCGGGGCGGGCGGCCCCGAGATCGTCCTGCGCACCCACACCTCACCGATGCAGGCCCGGACGATGGAGACCTCTACGCCCCCCGTCCGGGTCGTCATCCCCGGCCGCTGCTACCGCTACGAGGCCCAGGACGCCTCCCACGAGTGGATGTTCCACCAGCTCGAGGGGCTCGCGGTGGACGAGCGGATCACCATGGCGGACCTGAAGGGCGTCCTGGCCGAATTGGCCCGCCAACTCTTCGGGCCGACCCGCCGGATCCGGTTCCGCTGTGACTTCTTCCCCTTCGTCGAGCCGGGCGTCGACTTCGCGGTCGATTGTGCCATCTGCGACGGCGCCGGCTGCCGGGTCTGCAAACACACCGGGTGGCTGGAGATGGGCGGGGCCGGGATGGTCCACCCCAATGTCCTGCGCGGCGTCGGTTACGACCCGGAGCGCTACACCGGCTTCGCCTTCGGTTTGGGCATCGCCCGGATGGTCATGATGAAGTACGGCGTCGATGACGTTCGCGCGTTCGCCGGCGGCGATCTTCGCTTCCTCCGCCAGTTCGCCAGCCTGACCGCCTGACCTCGGCCGTCTACATCCAGACTCGTCGTCGTTCACCAGGGAGAAAGCACGCGTGAAGGTGCCCATGCGCTGGCTGCGGGAGTTCGTCGCCACCGAGCTGCCCGCCACCGAGATCGCCCACCGCCTGACCATGGCCGGGCTCGAAGCCGAGAAGACCGGGCGAATCGGGGCGGGTTGGGACAATGTCCTGGTCGGCCGCGTGACTTCGGTCACGCCCCATCCCGACGCCGACCGGTTGGTCCTGGCCCGGGTGGTCGCCGGGGAGACCGACCTGACCGTGGTCACCGGCGCCCCGAACATCGCCGCCGGGCAGAAGGTCGCCCTGGCGCTGGCCGGGGCCGAATTGGTCGATGCCTATTCCGAAACGCCGAAACTGAAGCGCCTCAAACCCGGCACGATCCGGGGCGTCCGCTCCGAGGGCATGGTCTGCTCCGAGAAAGAGCTCGGGCTCTCGGACGAGCACGAGGGCATCCTGATCCTGGAAGACGAGGCGCCGGAGGGCATGCCCCTGGCCGACTGGCTCGGCGACACGGTGATCGAGTTCGAGATCACCCCGAACCTGGCCCACGCCTACTCCGTCCTCGGCATCGCCCGGGAGGTGGCCGCCGTGACCGGGTCCACCTTTACTCCCCCCGCGCCCCCATCGCACGATCACGCGAGCCAGGTCGAGGGCTTGGTCACGGTCGAGGACCCTGACCTGTGTCCCCGCTACATGGCCGTGCGCATCGATGGGATCACCGTCCGGCCGTCCCCGGCCTGGCTCGTTCGCAGGCTGGCGGCGGCCGGGCTCCGCTCGATCACCAACGTGGTCGACGTCACCAACTACGTGATGCTCGAGTACGGTCAGCCGCTGCACGCCTTCGATCACGACCGGCTGGGGGAGGGCCGGATCGTCGTCCGGCGGGCCCGGCCGGGCGAGACGATCGAGTCCCTGGATCACCAGCGGCGAGAGCTTGGGCCCGACATGCTGGTGATCGCCGATGCCGAGCGGCCAGTCGCGGTGGCGGGGGTCATCGGCGGCCTCGACAGTGAAGTCTCGGGCGGCACGACGACGCTCCTCCTGGAGGCGGCGACGTTCGACATGGGGTCCGTCCGGCGGACGGCCCGGGGCCTGGGCGTCCGCACCGACGCCTCGGCCCGCTACGAGCGCGGCCTCGATCCCCAGTTAGTCGGGGACGCGGCCGCCAGGGCCGTCTCCCTCCTGCTCGACCTCTGCCCGGGCAGTCGCGTCGTCGCCAGCCAGGATGCCTATCCCGCCCCGGTCCAGCCGCGGGCGATCTCGTTCGCGATGGATCGCATCGAGCGCGTCCTCGGCATCGCCTTCTCCGATGAGCAGGTGACCGGCGCCCTGGGCCGACTCGGCTTCGAACCGCGTATCGAGCCGGGCGACGATGGCGCCACGTTGACGGTCACGGTCCCGACCTACCGCCGCGACGTCGGCCTCCGCGAGGACGTGATCGAGGAGATCGCCCGCCTGATCGGCTACGACGCCTTGCCGGAGACGCTCCCCGCCGGGCGGATCCCTCCCGTGGAACGGGATCCGCTCGCCCTAGCCGAGGGCCGGGCTCGCCGGACCCTGGCCAGTCTGGGCTGCGACGAGGTGATGACCTACGTCACCACCTCGGCCGACGACCTGCGGGCCCTCGCCTTTGCGGGACCGGATGACGGTGCGGCCGGCTTCCTCCACCCGGTCTCGCTCGCCGGCGCGGTGCGGCTGGTCAACCCGATGCAGCGAGAGGCGGACATCCTCCGGCCCACACTCGTCCCGTCGCTGCTCCGGCTGGTCCGGGAGAACCTGAAGCACGAGACGGCCGTTCGCGTCTTCGAGGTCGCCCGTGTCTACCTGGCGACCGCCCGGGACACCTTGCCGGACGAGCGAACCACGGTGGCCCTGGCGATGACCGGCGAACGGTCCCCACTCTCCCGCTTCGGGTCCCCCGGACCGATCGACTTCTGGGACCTCAAGGGAGCGGTGGAAACGCTGCTCGACCGCCTGGGTGCCATCTCCGGCATGACCTATCGCCCCTTGGCAGCCGATCTCTCCGGCGGCCTCCACCCCGGGCGGTCGGCCGAGGTGCTCGCCGGGGAGACGGTGATCGGCCGCTTCGGCGAGCTGCGACCGGACACCGCCCGGGCCTTCGACCTGCCGGGCCGGGTCCTCGTCGCAGAATTCGACCTGCCGGGGATCCTCGCCGCGTCAATGGCGACACCGGCGATCACGGTGCCCCGCTTCCTGCCGGTCGAGCAGGACTTCGCCATCGTCGTGGCCGAAGATCGCCCGGCCGCCGAAGTGGCCCGGGTCTTGACCGCGGCGGCGGGGCCACTGGCGAGCGGGGTGACCCTGTTCGACGAGTACCGGGACGCCCGTCTCGGGCGGGGCAAGAAGAGCCTCGCCTTCCGGGTCCGGTTCACCGCCCCCGACCGGGCGCTGACCGACGCCGAACTCGGGAAGACCCGCGGCCGGATCGAGCGCACGTTGCAGAAGGACCTGGACGCGACGCTGCGGGCCTGATCAGCATCCCCGGCAAGGCCGTGCCCATCACCGAGGAGCGCCGACGATGACTGCCGAGATGATGCCGATCCTCACCGACGTGGCCGAGATCTCGCGTCGGCTGACCCGTCGCCACGGCTTCGAGGAGGGCGACCTGCCGGCCCACGTCCGGGCCAGCATCGCCGCGACGTGGGGCGAGCCGCTCTCGGCCCGGGAGGTGGTGGACCGGATCATCACCGAGGTGCGGACCGGGGGAGACGCCGCCCTGGCCAGCCTCTCCGAGCGCATCGAGGGACGCGCCCCCGCCTCCCTCGAAGTGCCCGCCGGCGACCTCCGCGCCGCCTTCGACGGGCTCGACGAAGACCTCCGATCAGCACTGCGCCTCTCGGCCGAGCAGATCGATCGGTTCCACGCCAAGCAACGCCGCACGTCGTGGGTCGATTGGGACGCCGAGGGGGCCCTCGGCCAGATCGTGATGCCGCTGGACCGGATCGGCATCTACGCCCCCGGCGGCACGGCCCCTTACCCCTCGACCCTGCTGATGGTCGCCGTCCCTGCGCGGGTGGCCGGGGTCGGCGAGATCATCGTCTGCGCCCCGCCGACCGGCGGGGCGATCGACCCGATCATCTTGGCCGCCGCCCACGTCGCGGGCGTGGACCGCGTCTTCCAGGTCGGCGGCGCCCAGGCCATCGCGGCGATGGCCTACGGCACCGAGACGATCCCCCACGTCGACAAGGTCCTCGGCCCGGGGAATATCTTCGTCACCCTGGCCAAGCGACAGGTCTTCGGCGTCGTCGCCATCGACCAGCTCGCCGGGCCGACCGAGACCCTGCTGATCGCCGACTCGACCGCTTCCCCCGACGTGCTGGCGGCCGACCTGCTCGCCCAGGCCGAACACGACCCGATGGCCAGCCCGATCCTGCTCACGACCGACGCCAGCATCGCCAGGGCGACCCGGGACGCCTGCGCCGAACAGATCGTGGCCCTCGAACGCCGGGACATCGCCACAGCCGCGATGGCGACCCTGGGTCTGATCGGCATCGTGCCCGACCTGGCGACGGCCGTCGACCTCTCCAACCGCTACGCCCCGGAGCACCTCTGCCTGCTGGTCCGGGACCCGTGGTCGCTGATCCCCCTGGTGCGCCACGCGGGTGGCATCTTCGTCGGCGAAGACAGTCCGGAGGCCCTCGGCGACTACACCATCGGCATCAGCCACGTCATGCCGACGGGCGGGACGGCCCGGTTCTCATCCCCGGTCCACGTCGCGGACTTCACCAAGGTGATCTCCCTGGCCGCCGTCAACCGCCGGGCCCTGGAACGCCTCGGCCCGGCAACCGCCCGGCTGGCCCGCGCGGAGGGCCTGACCGGACACGCCCGGGCCATCGAGCGGCGGCTGGGGACGCTGCCTCCGGACGGGCCCGAACCGAGAGCATAGGGACCGGGTCCCGCTCAACCCCCGGCCAGCTGGCGCAAGGCGGCGACGATCCGCGCCTCGACCGTGGCCCCGGCCCCGGGTCGGGAGGCGACGATGGCCTCCCGGGCCTCGCCGGTGGTGTAGCCGAGGGCCCGCAGCGCCGCCAACACGTCGTCTTCCCCGGCCACCACCACATGGGCAGGTCCGCTCGTGGCGATGTCGGAGAACTTGCCCTTGAGTTCGACGACCAGGCGGGAAGCGGTCCGCTTCCCCACGCCGGGAACCGTGCCGAGCACGTCGATCTGCTCTCCCTCGATGGCGCCCGCCAGGGCGTCGGGCCGCAAGCGGGAGAGGACGGCGCAGGCCAGGCGCGGTCCGACGCCCGTCACCGTGATCAGGATCTCGAAGACTCGCAACTCCAATTCGGTCGCGAAGCCATAGAGGGTCAACTGGTCCTCACGGACGAAAAGGTGGGTGTGAACCCGGATCTGGCCGCCGACGACGCCGATGTCACCCGCCGTCGTCGTGCTGGTCCCGACGCGGTAGATGACCCCCCCGGCATTGACCAGCAGGGCATCGGGGAGGACCGCCTCCAGCGTCCCGACCAATCCGGCGATCACGATAGACCGCCAGACCCTGGCGGCCCGCCGCCCTCGGCCACCAGGCCATAGACCCGCCCGGCGGTACTCGATAGCACGGCCCAGCGCTCGGCGTCGTCCAGGGGGAGGCCCGTTACCCGGCGCAGGAATCGGTCCTGGCGAAGGACAGGAAAGTCGGTGGCGAACATCACCCGGTCGGCCCCGACCAGGTCGATCACCCGCCGGAACACGTCAGAGCGGTACAGATACGTTGAGGCCGCGGAATCGTAGGTCACCCGGCCGGCCGCCGCGGCGACCTCGGGCATGAGTTCATAGAACGGCAACCCGCCTCCCCAGTGGGCCGCGACGACCCGGGCCGCGGGGAACGCGAGCAGGAATGCCAGGAATCGGTCGGGGGTCGACGTGCCCTTGCCAGGATAGACATGTCCCAGCGGTTCGGAGACGTGGAACATCAACGGCCTGTCGTGCGCGACGCAGGCCTCGACCGTCCCGGCGAGGTCGTTGATCGAACGGAGGTCGAACCCTTGGGCATCGGCGTTGAGTTCCCCGATGCCGACCGCCCCGGCCGCGAAAGCATCGGCGGCCATGGCGGCCGCCCCCGGGTCGCCGGGAGAGACCGATGCCAACCACGCCAGTCGCCCCCCGCTCGTGGCCGCCACGCCCGACATGAACGCGTTGTGCTCGGCGCAGAGGCCGGGGTCGCGCCAGGGAAATCCGCAGAGGACCGACCGCGCGATACCCGCCCGCTCCATCGACGCGAGGAGGTCCCCCGACCCGGCGAGGGTGGCGCGGGGATCGTCGTAGAGGAGGGAGAACCAGGCATCTCGCCGCGCGAACCCTTCCCGGTAGCCAACGACTTCCGGCCAGAACACGTGGACGTGGGCGTCGGTCACCGGTGGCGTTCGGTCCAGGACGTCAATCTGAGCGGTCGCGACCAAGGCCCTACAGCACCATCACGGCGACGATGACGATGGCGACGAACAAGATGATCCCGGTCACCACGAGGATCACCAACCACGACGAGCGGCCGGCCGGAACCGCGTCGAGGTCCCGCTCCCGAGCGGCGATGGTCTTCGCCGAATCGACCCGGACGACGGCGGCGGTGACGTTGTCGGTCGTCCCGAGCGTCTTGGCGAGGTCAATGAGCGCCCCGACCGCACCCGGCGGGTCATGCTCGAGGACGACGGCGACCATGTCGCTGTCCTGGACGACATCGTGGAACCCGTCGCTGCACAGGATCAGGCGATCTTCTGGCAGCAGGATGATCTCGAAGATGCTCGGCAACTTCGGGTCCAGTTTTTGCCGGTGCCCGAGAGCGTGCGTGATAATGTTGCGATGGGGACTCTGGCGAGCCTCGTCGGAGGTCATCGACCCCTCGGCCACCTGGTCCGCCACGAGGGAATGGTCCCTGGTGATCTGGGTCAATTGATTGGCACGTACCAGGTAGGCCCGGGAATCGCCGATGTTGGCGATCGTGGCGTACTTGCCCCGGATCACGGCCGCCACCAGCGTGGTGCCGATGATCGAGCCGTCGCCCGTGCCCCGGCCGTTCTGGTGGATGACGTCGTTCGCGCGGCGGAAGGCCTGCTTCAGCAAGAGGGCCGTGTCGGCGCCCGGGTCCTCGGCCACCATCCGGCCGAGGGTCTCGATCGCCAACTGGCTGGCGACCTCCCCCCGCTGGTGCCCCCCCATCCCGTCGGCGACCGCGACGAGGTAGGCGGGGTGGGTGCCGGCGTCGCCGACGCCGGACATCTCCAGGGCGACCTCGAGGACGGCGTCCTCATTGTCCGGCCGGCCGCCGGTATCGGTCGCGGAGCTGACGCTGACCACGATCTCTGCCGGAGCTTCGGTACGGACCTGCTCGAGGACCATGGGACCTTCCTGGTGGGCTGACCGGTGACGATTCGGCCACGTGATGATACGACGGCAGACGGGACCCCGGCCGATACTAGCACGAGCGCCGCGACGGGGCATGTGACTGCCGGCACGGACCAGACTCCCGGCAAGACCTGATCGTTGGTCCGGAGCGGCTCCCTCCCGGTCCTCGTCCCGGCGTGGCCACGTTGGTCGAGACCCCGTGCCCACGCGACGGTGGCAGCGGGGAGCGGGGTGCTAGACTGGGTGTACCGAGCGGTGAGGCTGTCACGACCGGGTCCACGGCTTAGCCCCGCTCACCCCAGGGTATCCCGATGCCGAACGCTCCCCGGCCCCGATCGTTGAGCCGTCGCGCCCTCGTCGCCCTCGTGGTCGCGGGGACGGTGGTCGCGTGCGGCGGCGATGAGGCGGCGGACGACCCGGCCCCGGCGATGACTCCCGACCGAAACCCGATACCGGCCGCGACGCTTGGCGGGACGCTGGGCGGGACGCCGGTGTCCTCCCCCGGTGCGTCCCCCGCGGCTTCGCCGTTGACCGACGCCGCGACCGAGGTCCTCAATCGCGCCAGCGTCCGGCTCGGCGAGGTGTCCTCGATCCACTTCGACCTCGACGTCGATGGCACCACGTTCATCGACGAGGGCCAGTCGATCCAACTGCTCAGCGCCGAGGGGGACATCGCCCGGCCCGATCGGGTGCGGGCCTCGTTCTCGGCCAATGTCGAGCAGACTGCTAACGTCACGATCCAGATCGTGACGATCGGCGCCACCACCTGGTGGACCAATCTGGTCTCCGGCGAGTGGGGCCCGGCCCCGGCCGAGATCGGCTACGACGCGTCGGTCCTCTTCGACGAGACGGTCGGGTTGGGCGCGGTCCTGCGCCAGTTTGGGTCGGTGTCCCGGTTCGACGAGGAGGAGTTCGACGGCGATCCCGCCTACCACATCGCCGCGACGGTCCCTCGCACCCTGATCGACGCGGTGACCGCCAACACCCTCGACGGCGAGCTGGTCGACGTGGATGTCTGGGTCGGGCGGGACGGCCTCGATATCTTGCGGGTCGTGGTCCGGGAGACCAGTGCGACCGGCTCCGACGACCTCTCCCGTTGGATCCTCGATGTCTCCGACCATGACGAACCGGTGACCATTGACCCACCCGTCTGACCAGGCCGGCGCCAGCGTCCCGGGGCCGCACCGGGGTGTCCTGACGGTCGCTCTGGCGGTCGTCTTCCTCGGCGCGGTCGACCTGACGGTCGTCGCGACCATCCTGCCCAGCCTGATCACCGACCTTGGCCTCAACTCGGCCGATGTCGACCGCCATATCTGGGTGGTCAACGCCTACCTGATCGCCTATCTCGTCAGCATCCCGATCGTCGGCAAGATCAGCGACCGGATCGGCCGGATCGTCACGCTCCAAGCCTCCCTCGCCGTGTTCGCGATCGGCTCGGTGATGTGCGCCACCGCCGACGGATTCGCGGTCCTGGTCGCCGCCCGGGTGGTCCAGGGCGCCGGTGGCGGCGCCCTGCTGCCGACTACCATGGCCCTCGTCGGGGACGTGGTGCCCCGGGCCCGCCGCCAGGCCGCCCTCGGGCTGGTCGCGGCGGCCGACACGATCGGATGGGCGATCGGTCCGATCTGGGGCGCCGTGGCGGTCGCCCTCCCCCTGGGCGGTGACCAGGCCTGGCGCCTGGCGTTCTGGGCCAACGTGCCACTGGCGGCGGTAGGCATGGTCGGCCTGGCCCGGACCGGTCGTGGGGTGCCCCGCATCGGGGGCGATCGATCCCGGCTCGACGTCGTCGGCCTGATCCTGCTGGCGGTCGCGCTGACCCTCGGCACGATGACCCTCTCCTCGGGCGGCGAGTTGGGCGGGACCGCCACGAGCGGCACCCGCGCCTTCGGCGGCTCGACGAACCCGCTCGCCGGCTACCTGGTCCCCCTCGGACTCGGTGCGCTGGCGGTCCTCATCGCCCTGGTCTGGTGGGAGCGCCGGACGGCCGCCCCGATCATGCCGGCATCCCTGATCGCCGCTCCGGCGTTCCGGGGCTCCCTAGCTGCCAACTTCCTGGTCGGGATCACCCTGATCGTCGCCATGGTCAACGTCCCGGTCGTCGTCGCCCTGACCGTCGCCAGCGATCGGGTCAGCACCCTCAGCGCGTCGTTGCTGGTCCCCTACACGGGGGCGATGACGGTGATGGCCTGGCTCGGCGGCAGGATGGCCGCCCGGTGGGGAGATCGCCGCACCGGCATCGCCGGACTTTGCCTCGCGGCCCTCGGCTACGCCGCCGCTTGGTCGCTGCTCGATGGCGACCGGCTCGCGCTGGTCTCACCGGCGTTGCTGGTCGCCGGGGCGGGCTTCGGGATGGTCATCGCCCCGATCGGCTCAAGTGCCCTTGCCGTGATCCCCGGGGCGGTCCGCGGTCTCGGCGCCGGTCTCCTGATGGTCGCCCGGTTGCTGGGCATGACCATCGGCATCTCGGTCCTGACGTCCTTCGGCGTCCAGCGCCTCCAGCAACTGACCGGCGACCTGGAACCGATCAGTCCCGGGCCTGGCGAGACGACCGGCCAGTTCCTGGTCCGCCAGCAGCGCTACATCGAAGATGTCGCCATCCCGCTCGGCGTCCGGGTCGTCGAGGAGACGTTCTTGATCGCCGCCGTCCTGACCCTCGCCGCCGTGATCCCGGTCGCGATGATGGGTCGCCAGGGAATGGGCGAAGACGGGGCTCCGATGCTCCGGGAATAGCGGCCGCCGTCTCGACGGACGCACCGGCCCGATCAACGCCGCTCGATGGATCGGAGCGGAAATCAGGAGGTCGGCGCGGCCAGGGCGGCCCGCAGGCGAGCCATCCCGGCCGCGACCGGAGAGACCCCATCGAAGAGGGCCGATCCGACGACGACCTTGGTCGCGCCCGCGTCGCGCACGGCGGCGATCGTCGCGGCGTTGACCCCGCCATCGACCTGGATCGCGATCTCGCGGCCGGTCGCGGCGATCATCTCGGCGAGCCTGCTGATCCGGTCCAGCGCACCCGGGATGAAGGACTGGCCACCGAACCCCGGGTTGACGCTCATGACCAGCACCTGGCCAACGATCGGGAGCACGGCCTCGACCGCCGCGAGCGGCGTCCCCGGGTTGAGCGTGGCGCCCGCCACCATCCCGGCCGCATCGATGGCCTGGATCGTCCGGTACAGATGTCGCGTGGCCTCGACGTGGACGGTCAGGCAATCGGCCCCCGCCGCGGCGAACGCGTCGACGTAGCGTTCGGGATCGACCATCATCAGGTGGACATCGACCGGCAGAACGGTAGCCCGGCGCACGGCCGCGACGATCGGCAGGCCGATCGAGATGTTGGGGACGAATAATCCGTCCATAATATCGACGTGGACGTAATCGACCCCGGCTGATTCCGCCTCGGCCAGTTGGTCACCGAGACGCAGGAAGTCGGCTGTCAGGATGGACGGTCCGATGAGGATGGCCGGCTGGGACACGCCCGGGCTCCCTTCATCCGTGATCGTACGAGGAGCCGGGAGCGCCGGGGCGGCGTTCCCGGGAGGAGTGAGTCGCTCGCATGGCAGACACATCGGCCCGCCCGCGCCAGGGGCGCCTCGCCTTTCCCCGCCAGTCGATCGCCGGGGCCGCGCTGCTGATCATCGCCTGGCCGATCGCCTGGTCCGGGCGAGAACCGTGGACATGGTACACGTTCGTCCCCCTCTGGCTGGGCTACATCTTCTCCCTTGACGGCATCAACCTGATGCGCACCGGGACCTCGCTCCTCACCCGTTCGCGGCGCGAGTTCGCCTTCCTCTTCCTGACCTCCGCTCCCCTCTGGTGGATCTTCGAATTGTTCAATCTCCGCATCGATAATTGGTACTACACGATCCCCTTCGCGTACACGCGGCTGGAATACGTCGTCCTGGGCTCGATCGCCTTCTCGACCGTCGTGCCGGCCATCTTCGAGACGGCAGATCTCTACCGGTCCCTGATCCCCCGCCGCCCGATCCGGTGGGTGGCGGCGTTCGCGGGCGGGCGGGGCTGGATTGGCTCGGTGGTCCTCGGCCTGGTGATGGTCGGCCTGCTGTTCCTCTTTCCCGGAGAGGCCTACCCGCTCGTCTGGATCAGCGTCTTCTTCCTGATCGACGGCATCAACCGCCGCCTCGGCCTTCCCAGCATCACCGCCCAGACCGCGGGACACCGCTGGGACACCGTCGCCATCCTCATCCTGGCCGGCCTGACCTGCGGGTTCTTCTGGGAGATGTGGAATTACTGGTCGGTGCCCAAGTGGACCTACTCGGTCCCCTACGTCGGCATCTTGCCGGTGTTCGAGATGCCGATCCTCGGCTACCTCGGCTACATCCCCTTTTCGCTGGAAGTCTTCGCCCTCTACCACCTGCTCCGTCGCGCCCTCGGCCCGACCAGACCCGGCTACGTGTCGTTCGACGACCTCGTCACCGCCGACCGGACATCCGACGAGGGTGCCGGTCGCGGTACCATAGGAGGCCCTATCCGGTCGCGACGTATGTCCTGAACCATCGCGTTGACCCCCTTTTCCGCCCGTGCCTATACTGGGTGGCGGTCCGGCACGGGCAAGCGTCTCCCGCCACCGGTTCCGGCCGCTCGCGTGTCCAGCTCGTCAGGCGGAGTGGCCGGTGAACATCCTCGACAAGTTCGAGCAATCGTTCGAGCGTCTGATGGAGGGCTCGATCGGCCGGCTCTTCCGCAGTCCGATCCAACCGGCCGAGATCGGCCGCAAGCTCGAACGGGCGATGATCTCGCGCCAGGTCATGTCGATCGACGGCATCCTGGTACCCAATGACTACCAGGTGACGATGCACCCGCTGGACATGGTCCAATTCGCCGACTACATGACGTCCCTGACCAAACAGATGGAGGCCTGGATCGCCGAGACGGCCCAGGATCGGGGCTTCAAGACCGTCGACCGGGTCAGGGTGCAGATCGCCGCGGACCAGGGTGTCCCACGGAGGGCGATCCAGATCACCGCCGCGATCGCCGACCGCCCCTCGATCACCGCGTCGGCCCAGGAGGAGATCCAGCGGACCGAGGTCTTCCGGGTGATCCGGGAGACCAGCGGGATCACCCCCGTCCGGCTGCTCTTCATCGACGGGCCGCGGCAGGGTGAGGAGGTCGTCCTGCGCAAGGCCGTCACGACACTCGGCCGGGCCCTCGACAACGACATCATCTTCGAGACGGGCGATGTGTCACGTCATCACGCTCGTTTGGAATTCGCCGGCCAGGGCCTGAAGGTCATCGACCTCGACAGCACCAATGGCACTCGCGTCAATGGCAAGGTGATCCGATCGCATGCGGTGCAGGTCGGCGACGAGGTGACCTTTGGCACCTTGAAAGCGTCGGTCCTGCCCTACGCCGGCACGGCCTGACGGGAGCGGCGTCCACCCATGCCGACGTCTCTCCCGGCCGATTGGTTCCTGCTGCTGTTGCGGCTCCTGTTCGCCTTCCTCCTCCTCTTCTTCCTGTGGCAGTTGTTCCGGGTCCAGGTCCGCGAGCTGGTGGCCCTGGCGATCCCCACCCCGGACGCGGGTCAGGCCACGACTTCGCGCGATCGGCGGGCGACACTGGTCGTGACCGACGGGGCCCGCGGTGAGTTGGTCCCGGGGACGACCTTCGTCGTCACGGATCGGGCCACCGTCGGTCGCCGGACCGACGCCGACATCCAGCTTGATGACCCCTCGACATCCGCCGACCACGCCGAGCTCCGGTACTCGAATCAGGACTGGTGGGTCGCGGACGCCGGCAGCACGAACGGTACACTGGTCAACGACCGGGCGATCTCCGCGCCGACCCGCATCCGCGACGGCGATGTTGTACAGTTCGGACGAATCCGGATGGAGTTCACCATCGGCCGCTGATTCCCGATGGATCAGCCACTGCGGTGTCCCGGTGTGCGTTTCGCCCCGGCACGTGTGGAAAAAAGGACCTGCCCGTGGCGACGTCGGAACTCCAGGTCACCGGTCGAAGCGGTCTTGGCCGACCCGGCAATCCCACGTCCCGATCGGGCGCCCTTCCCTCTCCCGTGCTACTCGCGGCGAGGCGAATCTCCTCCGACCCGCGCGCGCGACGCCTGGTCACCCGTATGGGAGCCGGGCTGGCGTTCGCCCTCCTCGCCGGCGTCATCGCCCTGGTCGCTGTTCGCGTCACCTACTCCGGGCGTGTCTATCCCGCCGTCCACGTCGCTGGCGTGTCGATGGGCGGCGATTCGCGGGCGGAAGCCCGTCAAGCCATCGCGACGCTGGCCAGCGAGATCGAGCGTGGCACCTTCCTGTTCAGCTTGGGTGAGCGGGCGTTCGCCCCCAGCCTGTCCGAGCTCGGCGTTGCGGTCGACGTCGACCGGACGGTGGCCCAGGCCTACGGACTAGGCCGCCAGGCGAACGCCGCCGATCGCCTGGCATGGACCCGGGACCTGGTCCGCGCCGACCAACGGTCGCCCCTGTTCGTGACGTTCGACCGTGCCCGCCTCGATCTCTATCTCGATGGGCTCGACCGCGAGATCGGGCCCCCGCCAAAGAACGCGACCATCTCGGTCCAGGGGAGCGCGGTCTCTATCGTGCCCGAGGTCGATGGTCTACTCGTCGACCGGGCCGCGACCGAGGCCGCCATCCGCCAGGCCATCACGTCACTCTCTCCGGTCTCGATGCCGCTGCCGACGGACGTGTTCCGGGCCACGGTCCGATCCGTCGACCTGACCGCCGTCCAGGCCGAGATCGCAGCGGCGCTCGAACGGCCGCTGCGGGTCTCCTTCGAGGGGGATGTCTGGGACATCGCGCCGGCCGAGATCGGTCAGTTTGTGGTCCTCCGCGAGGACGCGGCGAAGACCGGGGCGGTGGCTGTCTCCATGGATCTCGACCGGGGCCGCCTGGTCCCCTGGCTCGACGAGACATTCCGGCCCCGCGTCGACCGTGACCCCGTCGATGCCCTCGTCGGGTGGAACCAGGGTCCGGTTTCGATCGAGCCTAGCGTCGATGGCATCCGGCTCCGGCCGAGCAGCCTGGCCGACGAGATCGCTACCAGCTTCACGGGCGAGCACCGGACCGTCCAGGTGCCGGTGAACGTGGTGCCCCCTACCGTGGATAGCGACAACCTGGCGGCCTTGGGCCTGACCACGCTCCTGGCCCGGGGCGCGTCCAACTACGCGGGTTCGACCTACGACCGGTCGACGAATATCGCCGTCGGCACGTCGCTCATGAATGGGACGCTGGTGCCGCCGGGTGGCATGTTCTCCTTCAACGGGGCCATCGGCGAGATCACCGAGGACAAGGGCTACGTCGAGGCGAAGGTGATCCAGGCCGAACGGATCGGCAAGGACATCGGCGGCGGCATCTGCCAAGTCTCGACGACCGTCTTCCGCGCCGCGCTCCTCGCGGGGATGCCGATCGGACAATGGTGGCCCCACACCTACCGGATCAGCTATTACGAGCGCGACGGCTGGGGACCCGGCTACGACGCCTCGATCCTGCAGTTGGGCGACGATCCGTCCCAATGGGGGGACTTCACGTTCCAAAACCCGACCGACGCGTGGCTCCTGGTCGAGTCATGGGCCACCGGGGCCGAGGTGGTCGTCAATCTCTACGGTCCGGAATTGGCGCTCGACGCCCAATTGAGTGAGACCGAGACCGGCAAGACCATCCCGATCGACCCTGACCTGGAGGTCGTCAATGAGGACCTCGACCCCGGCACGATCGAGCACACCGAACTGCCCGAGGAAGGACTCGAGGTCTGGTTCGTCCGTGACGTCTACGACGCGAATGGGGTACTCGTGGAGTCCCGGAAGTTCTACACGCTGTTCCACTCGCGCGGGAACGTCTGGCAGGTCAGTCCCGACATGCGTGGGCAATCGCCGGCGGCGTTCCAGTGATGCGGCCAACATCGGAGGCGGTGTCGTCGGGCAGCCCGACCGGCCCGGCCCGGATGCCGGGCAGTTTCTCGCTGGTCCTCCCGGCCCACAACGAGGAAGAGAATATCGCGATCGTCGTCGCCGATGCCCTGGCGACCCTCCCCGCCTTCGCCGACCCCTTCGAGGTCATCGTCGTTGACGACGGCAGCCGCGACCGCACCGGCGAGATCATCGATGCCCTGGCGCGGGAGGACGCTCGGGTCGTGCCCGTCCACCACCCCGTCAACCAGGGCTACGGCGGTGCCCTGCGGACCGGGTTCAAGACGGCCACCGGCGACCACGTCATGTTCATGGACGCCGATCGCCAGTTCGACATCGCCGACATCGCCCTGCTCACCTCGTTCGTGCGTGACTTCGATGTGGTCGCCGGGTTCCGTCGCGAGCGCAACGACCCGCTGATCCGCCGCGTCAACGCCGAGGTCTTCAACGTCGTCGTCCGGGCCCTGTTCGGCATCCACCTCCGCGATATCGACTGCGCTTTCAAGATCTTCCGGGGTGACTTGCTCCGCTCGATCGACCTCTCGGCCCCCGGCGCCCTGATCAACACCGAGATGCAAGCCAAACTACGCCGCCGCGGGGCGACCGTCCAGCAGGTGGCCGTGAACCACTATCCCCGCGTCGCCGGCACGGCGACCGGCGGCAACCCGACCGTGATTCTCCGCGCGATGCGCGAGACCATCAACCTCTTCGTCGAGATGCACAGCGGTGAGCTTGGCGAGGGCGAACGGCGACGAGGCCCGGTCCGCATCGTCGTGGACACCGCCTCGGCCGCCGGTGAGTTCGGCTCCAAAGTGGTCAGCCACCTCACCAAGCGCGGCTCGGTCCGGCGCTAGGCGGGGCATCGCCCGCCGGGCGGCCATCGCCGATCATGCCCCCGTCGGGGTCGCCGACATGACCTGCCCGGCGACCTCGGCCGCGCTGGCGCCGGTCTCCACCAGCACCGTTTTCCGCCGCGCCGTCTGTCCGGAGACGACCGATACTCGCGACCTCGGCATCCCGAGCGCGTCGGCGATCACCTCGACGAGGGCCGAATTCGCTCGGCCGTCCACCGGCGCGGCGGCCAACCGCACGGTGATCGCCCCGTCGTCCGCCACGCCGGTGATCTCGGTCCGGCCCGCGCGGGGCGTCACCCGGACAGAGAGCAACCAATCATCCCGGTGTTCCCGGACGGACGGCGTTGCCGCCTTCACGCGACCTGGCGCGCCCGGGCGGTGCGGGATGCCCGCAGGGAGCGAGCGACCTCGCCCATCGTCCCGGCCGGGATGACCGGGCGGCCGAGCCGCGTCGAAACCTCGTCGAGCGTCAGGTCGTCGAGCAGAGTGCCGGTCCGGTCGGAGAGCATCCGCGAGGAGATGAAGAGCGGGGCGTCGTCCCCGGTCTCCCCGAACTCGACGATCAGGTCAGAACCGGTCAGTAGGCCCGAAACGGTGATCTCCCGGCCCAGGTAGCGATTCTCGACCGACACCGTCTCGAGTTCGGCCCCCGTCCGGGCGTTGAATCGTTCGACCTCGGCCCGCATCGTCGGGTAGATCAGCGTGCCGCAGGCGACCGTTCCCCGAGCCCCGGCGAAGGCGTCCGGACGCGTCCGGCGCAGGTAGCGGCGGGCGTCCTCGAGGAAATGGCGGGTGATCCCGATACCATCTTCGATCTGTGGGAAGCCGTCGTAGCGCGACGCGGGCGGCACCTCGCGACCGGACATCAGATAAAACTCGTCCCCCAGGTGGAAGAACGTCTCGCCCCGTTCCCGCCGGAACCGCGCCTGCCAGGCCTCACTCTGGTCGATCACCGCGGCGGCCTCATCCGGCTCGTAGCGGCGGACAGAGATTTGCTTGCCCGGCAGGAGACGCATGCACGTCCTCGACATCCTGACCTGCTTGCTCTGCCGCTCCTGGCCATGTTTGGTCAACCCGACCGGCACCGCGGCGATCGAGAGCAGCCGCGGCCCGAAGCTCGCCAGGTCCCCCAGGCTGCGGTCCAACTCCACGCCATCAT
>JBBJOE010000187.1:0-5814 GCA_037721765.1 Thermomicrobiales bacterium | reverse complement strand
ACGGCCCGCCGCTGATCCTTGCCGGCGGCGGGGATGCTCACGGGCCGTCCCCGCCGCTGCCAGGTCTTTGCCAGGTGAGGGTGGGTATGGAGGTCGCATTCATCCACATAGACAAGCCGGAATCCAGCCCCGGCAGGCGCCCCCTTTTTTGGAGTTCGGCCAGGACATGCTTGGCGGACGCGACCGCTTCGGCATCCTGCCGATGGGTCAGGTCGTGACGGGGGCGCCGATAGCGGTAGCCCATCGCATGCAAGGCCCGGGAGACGGTGATGGGATGGACCTGATACCCGTGCCGGCCCAGCAGGTCGGTGAGATCGGCCACCGTCCAGATCGTCACCGGATACCCATGGTCCAGCGGTGACGCGGTCAGGGCTGTCTCCAGCAGGTCCCGGGCGGCGGCATCGAGCTTGGGGGGACAGCCGCGTCGCCCGCGGTCCGCCAACCCGTCCCGGCCCTCGGCGAGAAACCGCTGCCCCCAGGTGCGCAGGCTGTTGCGGGCACAACCGAAGACCTGTGCGGCCCTGGTGATCGACAGGCCGCGCGCGATCAGCAGCAGGCCGTCGGCGCGATGCCGGACCCGGGGGTCGGGATCGGTGCGGGTGAGGTGATGCAACGTGGCATGGTGCGGGGTCAGATCCATGCGGATTCCTCCTGAATCCTGCCATCTTCCTCCTGCGCAAGGACTTTTGTCAATCAGCTTAGTTCGAACCCGGTGCCCGGACAGGCGTGCCGGGACCCGGCGAATCATCGTCCCGCCGGGTCTCCGGTCCAACCCTTCGACGCCGTGAGCATCGGGCACCGTCCGTGCGTCCGGATCCGGTGATGAATACATCCGGCACATGGTCGGATCGCGGGTGATTCCCGACGAGCGGCGGAGGCGAGCCGGTGGGCGAGGACGAGCGGCGGGGCCGGGATGGCGCCGGGGCAGGTCCCCGTGCCGGGGCAGGTCCCCGTGCCGGGGCAGGTCCCCGTGCCGGGGCAGGATTGGATGACGGTGGCGCCGATGTCGACCGCTCATCGACGCCGCCATACGGGGCAAGCGGCGGACGGGATGGGGAGGACGACCACGCCCCAGCCCCCCTCGGCCAGGAGGCGCCCGAGGTCGTCGAGGACGCGGCGATCATCGGTGAGCAGCGCCTCGACCGGTCGGTGGCGGGGGACGTGGTCACATCCTTTATCGGGGGAATGGCCATTTGCTTCGGGCTGATCGCGATGGCCTTCGCCGGGGCCGCCGTCGGTGGCGGGGTCGATCATCCCTCGATCGCGCTCCTGGTCGGTGCGCTGGCGTATCCCGTGGGTTTCGTCATCCTGCTGATCGGCAAGAGCGAACTCTTCACCGAGAACTTTCTGCTCCCCGTCACCGGCGTGATCGAGGGGCATGGCACCGTACGCCAGCTCGGCGCCTTATGGGCGGTGAGTCTCTCGGCCAACTTGGCTGGGGTCGTGGTCTTCGCCGCCCTGATCTCACGGGGGGACGTCCTCGCCGCGGAGTCGGCGGCCGAAATCGTCGCGGTCGCCGAACAGGTGGTCGCCTACGATCTCACGACCACCTTCATCAAGGCCATCTTCGCGGGTTGGCTGATGACGATCCTGACGTGGCTCCTGCTGGCGGCCGAGGGCTTGGGGCCACGGCTGGTCATCATCTGGCTGATCGGTACCCTGCTGGTGCTGGGTCAGTTCGGCCACGTCATCATCTCGGCGGCCGAGATCTTCATGGCCATGTTCCTCGGCGCCGACATCTCGGTCGGAACCTGGTTCGGAGGCGTGTTCGTCCCGACGCTGGTCGGCAACATCCTGGGAGGCGTCATCTTCGTGACCCTGCTCCAGGTCATCCAATCCCGGGTCGAGACGGCCGAGGAGCGGTAGGGCGACCACCATCTTCGCGGCCCGCCCCGCGACGTCATCCGCAATAGAGGACTTATCATATATGTGCAGAGGCACTATAATGGGCCTTGGGAGAAGGAGGTAAGCGTGTCGCTGTCTCACGCGGTGATGGGATTGCTCCGGGTTCGACCCATGACCGGGTACGACTTGAAGACGGCTTGGTTCGACCGTTCGATGCGCTACTTCTGGCCCGCTGACCAGGCCCAGATCTACCGGACGCTGGACGCCCTGGCGGCCAGAGGATGGGCGACATCCCATGTCGAGCCGGGCGTGGACCGGCCGAACCGGAAGGTTTTCACCCTGACCGGGGACGGAGAGGCGGAGTTGCTCCGGTGGCTGGCCGAATCGCAACCGCTGCCGACCGTCCGGGACCCGCTCCTGGTCCAGCTCTTCTGCGGGGACGCATTGGAGGACGCCGACCTCGTCGCCCTCCTCCGGGACCAGCGATCCCGGCACGAAGAACGTCGCCACCACTATGAGGCGGTGGGGGAGATCATCGAGCGGGCACCGGCGACCGATGGTCAGCGGAGACTCTGGCACTTGACCCTGGCGAACGGACGGGGCCGGGAAGACGCCTACCTCGCCTGGCTGGACGAGGCGATCGCGATCCTGACCGGGGAGGACGCGGCGGCGCCGGGCGAACCGTGACACCATCGGGTCGGGGTATCGACCCCGGGCCACGCGCGAGAGGGAGGCACCGTGTCCGATGCGTCGCTGCGACTTGCCGGCATCCTCATGATCGTGATCCCGACGATCGAGTTCGGTGGGTATTCACTGCTCCGGTACCTGACGCGTCACCAGGTGGGATACATGGACAACCCCGTGCGCCGGGCGCTCTTCACGGCCGGGCACGCCCACGCCGGGGTGTTGGTCATCCTGGCCCTCCTGGCGTTGCTCTTCGTCGATCGAGCCAACCTGGGAGATGGGGCCAAGGCGTTCGTGCGGAACGCGGTTGCCCTGGCGCCGATCCTCGTCTCGGCGGGGTTCTTCCTCTCGATCGTCTCGCCGACGGCGACGCGGCCCAACCGGCTGATCGTCCTCGTTTACGCCGGGGCCCTGTCGCTCGCGGCCGGGACGGTGACGCTCGGCGTCGGCCTCATCCGGGCTGCCTGACCCGCGCGAATCGGGCCGGTTCGCGGGTCGATTCATCGACGATCAGGCCCGGACGATGACCTTGCCGCCCCGGGCCAGGATAAGGTAGTCGCCGTTGCCCCGGCGGAACTGAACCTCGATGTCGCGGACCACATCCACGGCCGATATGCCGGTGAACACGATCGTGACCGGCCCGGCGATCACGTCCGCTCGCCGCAGGGTCGGCCAGAGGGTCAGCAGGGCGGCCGGGCGGTCCCGTTCCCCGGCGATGAGGAGTTGCCAGACCGTCGCGCCCGGTAGCTGGAACGGGGCTCGATCGAGCGCGGCATTCAGGGTCTCGGCGATCAGGTCGGCGGCGTGGACGTCATAGCGGATGCGCTGCACCCGGCTCCCGACCGGTGGGGGCGGGAGGGCCGAGGGACCGCGAGCCGGTGACGCGTCGCTCCCGTGAGGATCCCCCACGTCACCCTCGTCGGCGTCATCGATCATCTGGGCCGGTCGCCGGGCAGGTCTCCGGTCGTCACCGGACCAACCCTTCGGACCGGTAGCGGTCGAACCCTACCGCCTTCAACCTGTCCAATTCATCCGCGGCCTCACCGACTAGCGCGGTGAAGTCGAAGCACGATTTGCCCCGCGTTCGGCGCGTGAGTTCGGGCCTGATGTCGTCGAGCAGGTCCGGGAAGACATAGACCGGCATGAGCGGGAAGCCGACATAGCGGTTGCCGGCCCGGACCTCGGCGAAGGAGAGCCCGTCCGGATACTGGCCCGGGTGTGGGGCATCGAGCGAAGACCTGACCGCGTCGTCGGCCGTCACCACGAACGTGGCGGCGAATGGGACCAGCACGTCCCGCGATCGGGAGAAGGTCTCAGGACAGGCCTCGGTCACGGGCATGGACCGCATCGCTCCTTCGCGCGTTCGCGTCGTGGCGACGCCAGTATAGCCCCGGTCCCGGCGGGGAACGGGTTCAGGACGGATCGCGCAGGCGGGGGTCGACGACCGGTTCCATGGCCAGGGCCAGCAGCATGAAGGCCAGGGCCGTGAAGATGATCAGGACACCCGGGGGGATCACCCACCACCAGTAGCCGACGTAGAGGGCGCCGGTCTGAAATCCGGCCTGGAGCATCTGGCCCCAGGTCGGGATCGTCGTATCGCCGAGGCCCAGGAAGCTCAGCGACGCCTCGGCCAGGATCGCGCCGGGGGCGAAGAAGATCATCTGGGCCACGATGAACGGGGCCACCTGCGGAAAGACGTGACGCAGCATGATCCGCCGCCGGGACGCACCCAGGGCCCGGGCCGACTCGACGAGCTGGCCGGATCGGACCTGGAGGACCATCGAGCGGACGACGATCGTCAGGCCCGGCCAGCTGAAGGCGACCAGGACCAGGATGATCAGCCAGAGGTTCGCCCCGAGCACGAAGACGAGGAAGATGAGCAGCGGCAGGGTCGGCACGTTGGAGACGATGTCGCTCAGGCGCTGGATCACCGCGTCCGTGGCGCCACCGGCGTAGCCGCTCAGGATGCCGAGGCCCGCCCCGATCACCGTCGCGGAAACCGACGAGAGGGCGGCGATCAGGAGGGCCACCGGGAAGCCGTACAGGAGCCCTTCCCACAGGTCCCGTCCCAGCGTGTCGGTCCCCATCCATCCATAGACCGTGCCGCCGAGGACGACCGAGACCTCCCCGAGCGTGTCGGCGGGGTCGGCGACCACCAGGGCCACACGCAGGGTGTAGTCGCCGGGCAAGGCCTCGATCGTCCCGTCGCCAGACGGGGAGGGAACGCCGAACAGGGCACGATTGAGGCTCCCAGCGAGGTCGGCCGGCGGGGCCAAGCCGGGGTAGCGCTCGGCGTAGGTCCGGGCGATCGACTGGGCTGCCGTCGGCTGGCTCGTCAGGAGGAGGCGCTCGGGCGGTGCCGAGAATCGACGGTAGGGTGCCGCCTCGCCAGGGCGGGGGCCGGGCGCGACCAGGTTGGCCAGGGGCACCGTCGCACCGTCCGGCCGGACGAGAGTCATCGTGATGACGGGAGGGCGGGCGGCGTAGGTCAGGTCGTGGACGGTGGCCGAGAGGGCGTCGGGGAAGGCGTTGCCCGGCAGCGAGAGCGGGACATCGTAGGTGCGGACCTCACCGGCCGGGATCGCCTGGGTCATGGAGGGCTCGGTCCGGCTGAACGTCTGGTGGGGTAGGGCCTCGTTGCCGAGCCAGGTCGTCCAGACGGGCGGCGCGGCGCGGGGATTGTCGGCCCAGACGTTGGGGTCGCTCCAACGGTCCGTCCCGAAGTCGTCCGGGTAGGTGACCAGGACCCAGACCGAGATGCCGATCAGGACCGCGAACAGGGCCAACCCGGCCCGCCCGACACCGCTGGCGACCAGCAGCCCGATCGCCTCCCGCAGGGGAGAGCGCGCCGTCTCGTCGGTCGCGACGGCCGCGTCCGTGCCCGGCGGGATGAGGTCGGCCTCGATGCTCACCATGGAGTGGCCACGATCAGTACCGCACGCGGGGGTCGAGGATCACGTACAGGATATCGAGGAGGAACCGGGCCGCGACGTACATCAGGGTGAAGATGAAGGTCAGGGCGACGATGACGCCCTCGTCCGGGGTGCCCGAGACGGCGTCGTAGTAGAGGCGGCCCATGCCCTGCCAGTTGAAGACCGTCTCGACCAGGATCGAGCCGGAGAGCGACCCGGCCAGGCCGAGGATCAGCCCGGTCACGATCGGTGGGGCGGCGACCCGGAGGACATGGCGGCGGGTGATCCGGCTCTCTGGCAGCCCCTTGGCCCGGGCGAGTTGGACGTGCGGCTCCTGCGCGGTGGAGACGGTCATCGTCCGGACCGAGTAGAC
>JBBJOE010000186.1:0-5819 GCA_037721765.1 Thermomicrobiales bacterium | reverse complement strand
GCCTGTTCCACCACCACTGCGCCGGCTTCGTCGAGACCCCGGCCGAGATCGACCGTTTCCTCGACCTGACCGATCCCGAGTTGGTCGGCCTGGTCTTCGACACCGGCCACTACGCCTTCGGCAGTGGCGACCCGGCTGGCGTCGATATCGGCGATGCGATCGACCGCTACTCCGGGCGGACCCGCCTCGTCCATGCGAAGGATTGCGACCCGATCGTGGCCCGGCAGGCAGCGACCGGAGGCTGGGATTACTTCGATGCGGTCCGGCACGGCGTCTTCTGCGAACTCGGCCGGGGGGTGATCAATTTCGCCGCGGTCGGCCGCCACCTGGGCCGGCACACGTACGGGGGCTGGCTCGTGGTCGAGCAGGACGTCTTGCCCGGTCTCGGGACCCCTAAGGAGAGCGCGGCACGAAACCGGGCGACGCTGGCCAGACTCGGCTTCTGACCGGCGGAGTGCCGCGGTGGTGACGAGTTCCCCATCGCCAGGTCACCGGGCCGCGCGAGCTACGCCGAGGCCCGCGGTGCCCTGATGGGGCGAATCGGAGCACGCGGCACGATGGTGATCGCCGCCTTGGAGTCGAAGGGGAGATGGCCCCCGGTGAGCGTCGCCGCGTTCACCATCGCCATGAAGGCGTCGGCCGGGACGGGCCGAGCGAACAGATACCCCTGGCCCATCTCACACCCCATCCGGCGCAGGAGGTCGCACTGTCGCTCCGTCTCGATCCCTTCCGCGGTCACCCTGAGCCCGAGCATCTTGGCGAAGACGACGACGGCTTGGACCATGTCGCCATCACCGGTGCCCAGACGCTGGATGAAGGAGCGGTCGATCTTGAGCGTGTCGATCGGGAATCGCTCCAGGTAGGCCATCGAGGAATAGCCGGTCCCGAAGTCGTCGATCGCGATCCGGACGCCCATGCTCACGAGCGCGTCGAACGTCTTACCCGTCTCCCGGATGTCGTCCATCATGACACTCTCGGTGATCTCGAGCTTGAGGCGATAGGCGTCGAAGCCCGTGTCACGCAAGATCGTGGCGACGGTGTCGACGAATCCGGGATCCTGGAACTGCCGCCCGGAGACGTTGACGCAGACGCCGACCGGGTGTTCGAACAGGCGGTTCCACCGCTCGGCCTGGCGGCAACTCGCCTCGAGCACCCAGGCGCCAAGGTCAACGATCAGACCCGTTTCCTCGGCAAGGGGGATGAAGGAGCTCGGATTGAGCAGGCCCCGTGTCGGGTGTTGCCACCGGACCAGGGCTTCCACTTCCTGGATGTGACCGGTCGCCAGATCGATCACCGGTTGGTAGAGGACGACGAACTGGTCGTCGCGCAGCGCCTGTCGCAGCTCGCCCTCGAGCTCCATCCGTTCCCATGTCCGGTCGGTCATCGCCTGCTCGTAGACGGCATAGCCTCCCTGGCCTCGAGCCTTGGCCTCGTACATCGCCACATCGGCGTCCCGCAGGAGATCGTCAGCGCCGTTGGTCGCATCGGAACTGAACGCGATGCCAACGCTCGCCCGGACGAGGAACTCCCGGCCCTCGATCGAGAACGGGGCCGTCAGGCATTCGGTGATCCTCTCGGCGACCGCGATGACACGGTCGCCGTCGCTGGCCCCATCCACGAGGATGGTGAACTCGTCCCCTCCCAAGCGGGCGATCGTGTCACTGCCGGAGAGACACCCGGCCAGGCGATTCGCCACCGCGACGAGCAACTTGTCCCCGGCTTTGTGACCGAGACTGTCATTCACCAACTTAAAGTTGTCCAAGTCGAGGAAGAGTGCGCCGATCTGACTCCCGGCGGGGCGGACCCGATGGAGCGCGAGATTCGCCCGCTCGCGGAACAGGACCCGGTTCGGCAAGCCGGTCAGCGAATCGTGGAACGCCTGATGCTCGAGTTGGCGCTCGAGCATCTTCCGCTCGGTGATGTCCCGCATGTTCAGGATCAACCCGACCAGCTCGCTCGTCGTCGGTGTCATGCTCCCGACCACTTCGATGATCCGTGGCTGCCCGTCCGGGCGGGTATACGAGATTTCTTCGTGGACCAATATCCCGTCGAGCGCGTCCTGACCGGCGAAGTGAGCACTCAGGAACGCCGCCAGGCGACGATCCTCCTCCGAGACGAGATTGGCGAAGAGTGTTTGCCCGATCACGAGTTCGGGAGCGAGCCCCATTACTCTCCGTACAGACGGGCTCGCGTAGAGACACCTCCCGTCGCGATCGACCACGGCGATCACGTCCGAGGCGTGCTGGACAAGGTGACGGAATCGCTCCTCGCTCTCGGCCAGGGCCAGACGCTGTCCCTCGGCCGTCGCCTCCCGGCGCCGGGACCGCGACCCGACCACGGAGAGCACGCTGATCAGGAGCGCGGCGCCCAACAGGACCGCGACGATCCCGATATTCGCCCGGCGTTCCGACTGCCTCGCGCCCGATGCGTGGATCGCGGCTTCGTCTTCGATCAACGCGATGAGCCGTGCGAACGCGGGATCGACATGGTCCTGGTCCCACGCGGACGCGGCCATCGTGTCCCCGACTGCCACGAAGCGGCCAAGCTGCCCGGTGGAGGCGATATACGCCGCCAGCGTCAACTCGATCGACTTGATGTCATGACCGGCGTCGGTCTTGCGGAGTTCCATGAGGAGCGTCCGCAATTCGGCGTTCGCCGTTGCCGCGATCGACCCTCGCTCATCGAGCCATTCCTGCTGAGCCTCTGATGCCGCCGGCCCATGGCTGGCCACGGTCTCGAAGCCCAAAATCCGGACCGCCAGGCTCTCGAGATGGCTGGTCCGTGACACCTGTTGCTCTTCGGTGATGGCGGCGCGATGGAGTTGGGTGATGCCCCAGGATGCGCCCAGGCCAACGAGGACGGCGGCGAGCAAGAGGACGACCTCCTGCACCCCGCGGCCGCGGAGCGGTGACGGAACGCCCACGTGGCGGATCCGGTGACGCATGATCCCGTTCATCGCGACAGTGTTCCCCCCGCCGTGCGGAATCCCAGCGCATCGAGCCCCAGTACTGGCGCTCTCCCGGTGAACGCCGTCGCCATGACCGGAGTATGGGACGCCGGTGGTTCGAGTCCCATAGCCGAATACGGACGACTCTCGGGCGCTGATCGGCCCCTGACCAGAGGGACGTTTGGACCGTACCCACTCCATGACTCTCAAAAATTCGGTGGCCGACATCATCGACGCCGCCACGCGGTAGGCTCCCGGACGTCAAGCCTCGGGTTCCGGGCCCGGTTTCGCACCTTGGCATCCCGACCCGTTTTGCGATCGGCATGCCGGTCAGCGCATCGCCGGCACGGGCGTTGGCACTCGTATCACATCGTGCACGGCGTTCACCGGGTCGCCGACCGACCAGCGGGGGATCGTCCCGAGTATTCGGGTCACCTCGTCGGCTGGCAGCGGCCGGGCGAAGAAGGAGCCCTGGCCCGCGTCGCAGCCGAGTTCCGACAGGATCTCCGCCTGCTCGGCTCGCTCGATGCCGGCCGCGGTCACCCGCATCCCCAGGGCCCGGCCCATGTTCACCATCGCCGCGACGACGGCGCGTTCGCGCTCGTCGGAGTCGAGGCGAGCGACGAACTCCCGGTCGATCTTCAAGGTGTCGACCGGGCAGCGACGCAGGGCCCCCAATCCGGAGAACCCGGTCCCGAAGTCGTCGATCGCCAGCCCGACGCCGAGACGCTTCAAACCCATGAGCGTATCCATGGACCGGACCATGTCCCCGGTGGCGACCGTCTCGCTGATCTCCAACGTGAGGCACGCGGCATCAAGGCCGGTCGCGACCAGGACATCCTCGACGACCCGCATCATCGCCGGCTGGCCGAACTGGCGCGCCGAGAGGTTGACCGTCACCGTCAACGACTCACCGCCGGGCATCAGGCGTTGCCAGGAGCGGGCCTGGTCACACGCCTCGCTCAGCACCCAGCGGCCGAGCGGCAGGATCAGCCCGCTCTCCTCGGCCAAACTGATGAACTCGGCCGGGGCCAACAACCCCAGCCGAGGGTGCTGCCACCGGACGAGGACTTCCACCTCCGTCACCCGACCCGTCGCGAAGTGGACGACCGGCTGGTACTGCACCACCAGTTCGCCGTCGCGGATCCCCGTCCGGAGTTCGCTCTCTCATTGGAGCCGGGAGCGGGCCCTCGTGATCAGCGCTCGTTCGAAGACGACCACCGCCCCCTTGCCACCGCGCTTGGCGGACGCCAGCGCCGCCTCGGCGTCGTGGATCAGGTCGTCGGGCTGCACCATGGTGCCAGGGGTGCCAAGCGCCGACTCGGCCCGGCTCAGCGCGACGCCGATGCTCGTCGAGACGGTCAGCGGGTGCCCTTCCACCACGAAGGGTTCCGAGAAGGCCGTCATGACCTGGCTGGACACGTCCTCCGCGGCGACGCCGTCCGCCAGGTCATCGAGCAAGACCGCAAACTAGTCGCCCGAAACCCGGGCCAACGTGTCTCCCGACCGCAGCAGGTTCCCCACCCGGAGGGCGACGGCCTTGAGCAGGCCATCCCCGACCTCGTGGCCGTGACGGTCGTTGACGAAGCAAAACGCGTCGATGTCGATGATCAGGACGCCGACCAGCGTCCCCGCCGGGTCGCGCGGGCCACCGCCTGGTGGAGGCGATCCCGGAACAAGGTCCGGTTCGGGGTCTCGGTCAAGGGGTCGTGCAGGGCCCGGAACAGGATCTGACCGCGCAGCAGGTTGGCCTCGGTCTCGTCGCGGGTGACCAACGCCATCCCGATGACCGTCCCGGTCGCATCACGCAGCGGTGACACCGCGCAGGAGACATTGATGGCCCCCCCGTCGCGATGCCGGTGGACGGCCTCGAAACGGACCGGCCCAGCGGGACCGCGGCCGCCGCGCAAGGCATCGAGGGCGCTGAGGAGAGGATCGGCACTCGCCGCGCCGGCGTCCTGGACCAGGTCCGCGACCGGCATGCCGATCGTCTCCCGGCCGGATCGGCCATAGACCGCCTCGGCCCCACCATTCCATGAGACGATCCGCCCGTCGAGGGAAAGACCCACGATCCCGTCCGACGAGGCCGCCAAGATGTCGCCGAGCTGGTGGGCTTCCGTCTCGGCCCGTCCCAGCTTGGAGGAGAATCGCCGCAGCCCCCGCGTCGCCGGCCCGAACGTCAGGACCGCGATCACCGCGAGCACGCTCAGGGTCAGCAGCGCCAGGCCGCCCTCCATCCCGCGCAGGTCGTCCAAGCGGCGCACCGCCCGCGCGTGAAACGCCTCACTGGCCGCGTCGACCCCGGCCAGGTACGCCGCCTGCTCCGCCCCGATCCTGGCGATGTCCAAGGGAGCGTCCCCCGATCCGACCACCGTTACCCCGTCTGTCCCGGCGGTGACCAGCACGTCGCGGACGGCCCGCGAGATCGCCTCGAACTCGGGGGTGACGTCCGCCAGCGGCGGGACGCCCCGGTCCCATTCCTCCCCGGTGATGACGTCGTTCTCACCGTCTCCCAGCGTCGCATGCTGATCGTGCCAGGTGGTGAGACGTCCGGCCAACGCCGTGGCGAGAGCCAGGCGCCGGGCGGGATCTGGCTCCCCAGCCAACGCGATCGCCTCGTCGCCGACCAGATGGGTGAGGTCGAGTTGGGAGTGGCCGAGCGCCGCGAGTGCGCTCGCCTCGGCGTGACTGGCGAGGATCCCCTGGAGCGCCAGATGCCCGGAGATGGCCAGGATCGCGATCGCCGCGATGGCCGCCCCACACGCCAGGGATAGTCGCCGGAAAGAGCGGACGGCACCGGGTAGGACGGCTCCTGGGCCGGCGGCCGGCATCCCTTGCCAGAGCCCGGCGGTGGCACCCTGACCGGCGTCCC
>JBBJOE010000016.1:0-20147 GCA_037721765.1 Thermomicrobiales bacterium | reverse complement strand
GGGGAGCTGGGGGGGGGGGGGGGGGGGTTGGTCCGTGGGGGGGGGGGGGGGGGGGGCCCGGGCCGGGGGGCCGGGGGCCACGCCCCGGCCGGGCCCCCGCCCCGTCGCTCCGATCCCGTCCTAGCTGCCGGCTTCCGGCGGGGCGACATCCTCCGGCTCCAGGGTCGCCAGGACCTCGGGCTCGGCGGTCGTGCCTTCCGTCACCAGATTGACCTGGAACATCGGTTGGAGGAGCGCGTGGTCCTCCGCCCGCACGGTGTAACTGCCTTTGACGCCCTCGAACTCGTACCCTTCCAACGCTTCGATCATGGCGTCGACGTCGGCCCCGTCGGCCTCCTCGACGGCGTGGACGATCATCTGGGCCGCGGCGAACCCATCCGGCATGAAGAGATCAGGTACCCCGCCGCGGGCCTCCATCTCGTCGATCAGGAAGGTGTTCGCCTCGTTGTCGGGCGCCTGGTAGACGTAGTGGGAGATGAAGGAGATGTCCCCGGCCCCCGGGCCGAAGATCGGGTAGGTCGCCCGGATGTCGAGGCCGGTCACGACCTGGGTGCTGGTCAGCACCTGCTGGTTGTCGAGAGCGGTGTACATCGCGGTGGCCGTCGCGCCGGCCCAGGCGATGAAGAGCAGGTCCGGCTCCCCATCGAGGATCTGTTGGGCGAACGGGGCAAAGTCGCGGGCGTCCTGGGGGACCAGGATGCGGTCCACGGTTGTCCCCGCCTCCCCGAAGATGGCCGTCACCGCGTCGGCGGTGGACTGGCCGAAGGCGGTGTCCTGGGCGAAGACGATCGCGCGCTGCCCCTCCGGCGTCTCCAAGTACGACCGGGCGGTCAGGACATCCTGGGTGACCTGGCGGCCGGAGCGGAAGGTGTACTCGTTGATCCCGGTGATGCCGTCCGCCGCGGCGGGTCCGCTGATGAACAGGATCTGGTTCTGCTCGGCCAGCGGCGCGATCTGCAACGCGACGCCGGAGACGACCGAGCCCGCCAGGATCTTGTAGCCCTGGCCGATGAAGTCGATGGCCGCGTTGACCGCGACGTCGGCCACGCCGGTGTCGTCCATCACCTCGTAGGCGATCTGGTGGCCATTGATGACGCCAGTACCACCGGTCGCGTAGGCCAGGCCGATCTCGAAGCCAGTCAGGTACTGCTCACCGTAGGTCTGGAGCGGGCCGGATTGCGAGGTGACGATCCCGACCTGGATCGTGTCCGTCACCTCGACGGCGGGCGTCGCCTGACCGGGCGTTGCCTGGGCGGCCACCCGGGGCACGCGCCCGGACACCGCGACGGCCGCCCCGAGCCCGGCGGTGCCGCCGACGAACCCGCGTCGCGACATGAACCCATGCTTGTGAACCATTGAACGTCCCTCCATCTCGACACGGTTCGCCGTGCGAGTCGTGGTGCCAGGACCGCGACGACGCGATCCGGACCATATGGAAACCTCACCATGCCGGACGCCACACCAAGACCCGCGAGCACGCGCTCGCGGGCGAACGAGTTGGTGAACGACCGACGCGTGACCGTATCATGTGGCTCCTACCACGTCAACGCGGCGTTGCTCAAAGAAAATCCCCGATCCTTGACTATCTGACCGCGTCTTATCATGGGTAAGGAGGGCGGAGGGAGTCGGGTCATCCCTAACGCATGAGCGTCCGGGTCCTTCCCAGGACGTGAGGCACCCGTCCCAACGATGACATCGGCTCCCACGCGGCATCTCTCCAAGTGCCGATCGCATCGAAAGTGGGAGACGTCCCATCGCGGATCGTGCGATACACTCCCGGCCATCGCTCGTGGCTCGTCACCGAACCGATCCCCTGACGGGGTGATCCGGCGTCCCGCGTGGCGACGCTGGCCCCGCGACCATTCGCCTGACCCATGGAGGACTCGCCATGACCCCGGCTCCCGGCTCGACGCCCCGCCCGATTCCCCAGCGCATCGCCGTCGTCGGCGCCGGGACGATGGGGCGCCAGATCGCCGCCATGGCCGCCGCCCACGGTCAAACGGTGACCCTCTACGACGTGGTGCCGGGCGCGATCGAGGGAGCGATGGCGCGCCTCCGGGAGGAGTTGCCCCCGGTCTTCGCCTCCGGTTTCTGGCCGGGGGACATTGAATCGGTCCTGGCCAACCTGCGTCCCGAGACCGACCTCGCGGCGGCCGTGGGCGGGGCGGACCTGGTGATCGAGGCGGTCAAAGAGGACCTGGCGATCAAGCGGGCCGTCTTCGCCGACTTGGCCGCCCTCGCCCCGGGCGCGATCCTGGCGACGAATAGCTCGTCGCTCCCATCGGCCCGGATCGCGGACGCCATCCCCGACCCCGAGCGGCTGCTCAACCTCCACTTCTTCGCCCCGATCTGGGACCGGGCGATGCTGGAGGTGATGAGTTCCGGCACGACCGACCCGGCGATCATGGACGCCTGCGCCGCCTGGGGCCGGGGCTGCGGCCTCGCCGTGGCGGTCGTCCAGGGCCAGAGCATGGGCTTCATCATCAATAGGGTCTGGCGGGCGATCAAGCGAGAATCGCTCCGCGTCGTCGACGAGGGCCACGCCGATCCCGAGGACATCGACCGGCTGTTCATGGGCTTCTTCGGCTCGTCATTCGGCCCGTTCGGGATGATGGACACGGTCGGTCTCGACACCGTCGCCGACATCGAGCGCAGCTACGTCGCCGTCGCCGAGGACCCGACCGACCGCGTCTCCCCAAACCTCCTCCGGATGGTCGAGGCGGGCACCTTGGGCGAGAAGTCCGGCCAGGGCTTCTACGCGCATCCTGACCCTGCCTACCGCCGGCCAGGATTCATGACCAGCAACCCGGGGACCCAAGGTGCGGGAGACCGGTCGAGCGACCCGGCAACCGACCCCGTCGTCCCGGACACGGCGCCGTAGTCCACCGCACCCTACCGACTTCCGACTTCCGACTTCCGACTCGAGGAGCGTCCCCATGTTCCACGTCGTCTATCTGGTCCAGAGGGCCCCCGGCATGAGCCAGGAAGACTTCGCCCGCTATTGGGTCGAGGACCACACCCCGCTCACCGCCGCCGTGCCCGGCGTCCGCGCCTACCGCTGCTACCCCGCGACCGGCGCCCCCGACGGCGAACCCGCCGTCTCCGGCGTGGCGATCCTCACCTTCGATGACGAGGCCGCCTACCAAGCCGCGATGGCTGGGCCCGAGTTCGCGGCCGCCCTCGCCGATGCCCCCAACTTCCAGGACATCACCTCGACGACCGCGTTGTTCGCGGCCGAGCATGTGATCGTGTGACGAGGGGAGAGGATCGTGACGGTGGTCGGCTGTCCGGGCATACCACGATGTTGTAGGGACGCTGATCGCTGCGCCCAGATACCAAAAACGTTGTTCGATCTGGAACGATTGTATTATTGGAGGACGCAGCAAGCGGCGCCCCTACATTATGAACGCACCAACGTTGGTCTGCGGTAGGACCTCGCGCTCGACCGGTTGATGCGTGGCCCGGATGGGACTACGGCGAGCGGAAATCATTATTCACACCCTCGCCTGAGCCGCCGTAGATTCGAACGATTTCGTTGGTGATCGCCGCGAGGTCCCGCAGGTCACCGGCGGCGACCCGCACGCAGAGGGTCACCGCCCCGGCGACGTCGAACGCCGGGGGCAAACGCGTCCCCATGGCGTCCAGGTACCACATGACCAGGATGAAGCTGGTCCGCTTGTTGCCGTCCTGGAAGGGGTGGCCGCCCGCGACCCCCCGTAGCAGCATCGCGGCCTTGGCCAAGACCTCCGGGTACGGGTCCACGTCCCCGAAGGTCTGGAAGGCCGCCGCGATGACTTGCTCGACCAGACCAGGGGCCCGCACCGAACCGCCGTGGCCGCCGTACTTCGCCACGACGAAGGCATTCATCTGGATCGCCGTGCTCGTGAGCAGGTGAACTTTGTCGGCGATGGCCTCGACATCTGACCGCGTGAGGAGTTGACGCTCCAGCTCGGTCACCCGGGTCCAGCCGAGCAGGAACGGCGTCGAGAAATCCCTGGAGTCAGTCATCGTCCGTCAACCGCTTAGGAGTTTGCGAGTCGCCGCATGATCTCGTCGACATCGGGCCGTTTGGTGGCTTCCTCGAAGAACGCCCGCGCGGACCCTTCACGCGTCCCATTCTCGATGTCGCACTCGGGACTAGTCTCGGTCCCATTCAGGACCGAGTCGATACCGGGGTGAGGATCCTGACGATCATCAGCAGCCAGCGGCACGACGGGAGTCGTCCTGATATGTTCTCGCATCGGTCTGTTCCTCCCCTTCCGCGCACCGCTGACCCACGTCGCTCGCAGTGGTCGAGCCGTCGATCATCGCCCCATGATAAACCGTCAGGACACGGGGGACACGCTCATTTTTACCCCCGCCCAGCGTCGGTCTCCTGCTGGCGCTTGCGAGCCTTGTTGCGGTCGTCCTGGGAGAGGAGGCGCTTGCGGAGGCGCCAGGTCTTGGGGGTAATTTCCAGCAACTCGTCGTCCTGGAGGAAGTCGAGGGATTGTTCCAGACTCAGGATCATCGGCGGGGTGAGGCGAATGGAAATGTCGGAGGTGCTGGACCGGATGTTGGTCAGCTTCTTCTCGCGGGCCACGTTGACCGCCATGTCGCCGGGGCGGGGCTGCTGGCCGATGATCATGCCCTCGTAGACTTCGGTCCCCGGATCGATGAAGGTGATCCCCCGCTCCTGGGCGTTGGCCAGGCCGTGCGAGGTCGAGACGCCCGTCTCCGAGGCGGCCAGGGCCCCGGTCCGGTTCGAGACGATGGCGCCCTGCCAGGGCTCGAAGCCGATCAGGCGCGAACTGAGGGCCCCGTTCCCCTTCGTCGCCGTCAGGAAGGCGTTGCGCAGGCCGATCAGGCCCCGGGTCGGGATCGCGAACTCCATCCGGACCGAGCCGCGGCCGTCGTTGACCATGTCCAGCATCCGGGCCCGGCGCCCCCCCACCAGGTCGGTGATCACGCCGACGTAGGGCTCCGTCGTGTCGATCACCAGGTGCTCGACCGGCTCCTCGGTGCCATGCTCACCCTCACGGGTAATGACCTCGGGGCGGGAGACCTGGAACTCGTAGCCCTCGCGGCGCATCGTCTCGATCAGGACCGAGAGGTGCAACTCGCCCCGGCCCGAGACGGCGTAGACATCGGCCTGCTCGGTCGGGGTGACCCGCAGCGAGAGATTCGTCTCCAGCTCCCGGTAGAGGCGCTCCCGCAACTGGCGGGAGGTCGAGTACTGGCCGTCGCGGCCGGAGAACGGGGAGGTGTTGACGCCGAAGGTCAACTTCAGGGTCGGTTCCTCGACCGAGATCGGGGTCATCGGCTCCGGCGCGGCGGGGTCGGCCAGGGTGGCGCCGATCTTGGCGTCGGCGAAGCCGGTGATCGCCACGATGTCGCCGGCCCAAGCCTCATCGACCTCGCGACGGCCGAGGCCGGCGAAGGTGGAGAGGGACCCGACCTTCTGGCGGACGGCCGGACCGCCCTCCATCAGGTGGACCATCGTGTCGCCGGCCCGGATCACGCCGCGGTCGATCCGGCCGATCGCGATCCGGCCCCGGTGGGTGTCGTAGTCGAGCGAGGCGATCAGGCAACGGGCCGGGGCCTCGATGTCCACCGCCGGCGCCGGCACGATCCGGAGGATGGTGTCCAGCAGCGGCCGGAGGTCGTCGCCGACGGCGTCCGGGGACAACCCGGCGCGGCCCTCCTTGGCGATGGTGTAGATGACCGGGAAGTCGAGTTGGTCGGGGTCGGTCGCCAGGTCCAGGAACAGGTCCTGGGTCATCCCGACGACGACCTCGGGCCGGGCGTTGGCGCGGTCGATCTTGTTGACGACCACGATCGGGCGCAGGCCGAGGCCGAGGGCGCGGGCCAGCACGGTCCGGGTCTGGGGCATCGGCCCCTCGACCGCGTCGACCAGCAGCAGGCAGCCATCGGTCATATTCAGCACGCGCTCGACCTCGCCGCCGAAGTCGGCGTGTCCCGGCGTGTCGACGATGTTGATCTTGACGCCCTCGTAGTCGATGGCGGTGTTCTTGGCCAGGATGGTGATGCCCCGCTCCCGCTCCAGGTCGTTGGCATCCATGATCAGGGTGCCGGCGGAGTCCGGGTCGCGGAAGACGTTGGACTGCTTGAGGAGGCCATCGACCAGAGTCGTCTTGCCGTGGTCGACGTGGGCGATGATCGCCACGTTGCGCAGCGGCACGCGGGTCACCTTGGATTGGGACGCGGCGAGGATGGAGTCGGCACTGGCATTGGTCATGGGGGAGTCACACACCTTGGGGGATTCGGGCCACGCGGGTCAAGCACCTCGCACCGCACGATCGCCCTGTCCACCCGGGTGGCGGGTCGCCGGTTTCGGGAACCGGGCGACGGGACGGTCGTGCCTTGCCCGGTGAGCCCGTTCGTCCGGCACGGTCGGGGGGAAGGGAACGACCGGCAGGACTCATGGCGTCGCCACGGCATGCCCCCGTTCCGCTCCATCATACCATGCCCCGGGAGATGTTATGTCGTGTCTATCGGCCAGGCTGGCTGCCGCGACGGCGCCCGGACACCGCCGCCCTCGCCATCGCTCGCGCGAGGACGGTCGGTCTCGCGAGACGATCTGCACCGCAACCCGCACCCGGCAGAGCCCGGAGGCACCGGTGTGACCCGGCGACGACCACCTCTCCACCGGGCACCCGACGTGCGACGGTCCCGATCCTATGGAAGGCACGACCGCGCCGAACGATCACCGAGACCCAACGGCAGCCCCGCCCGTGAACCCGGGCACCTCATTCGTCCCGTCCGGGATCCCCGAAACCGCCGCCACGCCCGGCGGACCGGGTTCAGACACGTCACCCCCCGCGCCGGCCGGGGGATGGCGGGCGCCCGGTGGGGTCTTGGTCCTCGCCCACCGTGCCAATTCGGCCGGGGTGGTCGAGAATAGCCTGGCCGGCGTCCGTCGCTCGGCCGGGGCGGGGGCCGACCTCGTCGAACTGGATGTCCGCCGCTCGCTGGACGGCGTCCCCTTCCTCCTCCACGACCGGACCCTGCAGCGGACCACCACCGGTATCGGCCCGATCCGCTGGGAACCGTCCGCCTACCTGCGCCGGGTCCACCTGCGCGGCTCCGACGAGCGCCTGCCGACCCTGGCCGCCGCCCTCGACACGCTGCCGACGGGGGTCAGGCCGGCCTTGCACCTGAAGGACCAGGGGTCACTCCTGGCCGCCCTGCGCGTGGTCCAGGCCGCCGGGCTGGAGTCCGGAACGTGGCTCTGGCTCCATGGCACCGCCTCGGTCCGCCTGGCCCGGCAGCGAGCACCGGGCGTCCGGGTCACGTTATTGGAAGCCGGCGCCACCACTCTTCCGGCCTGGGTCGCCCACCTCGACGCGGCGAAGGCGGCTGGGGCGGCGGGCGTCAGCATCCCCTGGCCCGATCTCTCGCCGGCACTGCTCCACGAGGTCCGCGTCCGCGATCTGGTCGCGTTCTCGCTGCACCACGACCTGCACCGTATCCCCGCCCACGTCGCAGACGGCCTCGGCGGCATCATCTCCGACGCGCCAGAGACGGTCCGGGCGACGCTCGATGGCTTGGGTATCCCCCCGGCGAACGCTCCCGGCAAGGTCCCGTTCCCTTACTCATGACTCATGGCAGCGGCGCCCGCACGATGGCACCCGGCCGAACTGAGGCCAGCACCCATCCCGGCTCAGAGGGCCCAGATCACCAGCGCGACGACGCACGTTACGACGAACACCACTCCCATGCCGAAGATGTAGCTGGCTCGCCAAGATTGGGGCTCGACGACGCGCGGCCGCCAGCCCAGTACGTGGTCCGCGATTCCCACGACGAGACCGCTAAGAATGCCGATCACCACGGCCGGTCTCATGATGTCCGCGGGCAACAGTGTGAATGTGACGAACACCAGGGCGAACGTACCGATTTGCCCATATGGGATCAGGTTCAGCGTTCGCGATCGGGCTGGCACCATCGTGGTCTCTCCTCGACTGCTCCTCCCAGTGCATCCGGGGTGCGGTTCCAAAGGATCGTCCGTACCTTGGCTCGTTATGGCCGGTCCATCCTATCCTGGCGCCGGTCGCTCATCGGTATGCCGTCGGCCTAGCTCGATCAAGCAACAGGCCAATATCATCCGGACGCGAGGGCCCGTGGCATCAGTATCGTGCGGGACGACGAGGGCCATTCGACCCATTGACCTGGTCCATGTCGTGGTGGCGTGAGAGAAGGTTCGAGTCCGACGCGTAGAGCTCAGTCCCGTCGCGACTTGCGAATGCCTTCACGATCAGACCGTCGCGGCGACCAGGGCAAACACGACAGCCAGGACCAAGGCCGTGATCGACCCGTGACGGATGCTGGCGTCGCGGGCCTCGTGAGCATCGCCGCCCGAGTGGACGACCCACAAACCGCTCCCGGTGCCGGCCACCACGCCGATCAGCACCCCGACCTGTGCCGCCGGTACCAGCGATGCCAACGACAACGCGATCGCGAGGGCGCCGATGGCGACGTAGGGAGTGGTGCTGGCCGTCGTCGTTCGTTCGCTGCGCATACCCTGTCCTCCATGGTCCGAGGGTCGTCCGGGTGGCATGTCGTGCGGAGGTACAACGGCGTTCGGTGTGTCCCAGGATATCCGAACGCCGGGACGCGCGGTCTCGGTCCCTCGCCAGGGGCTGGCGAATCGGTGCCGGCCCGAGGAGTACCACCACCCCCGCGCCAAACCGGACCAGCGGTGAGTCCCTCCGGTCGTCAGTGCGGCCCGCTGACCGAAACGCACGACGGGGACGGCGCGTTATTGGGACCAGGAGGGCCGGATGGGCCGTCCGGTCACGTTGACTTTCGGTGCCGTTCCCGTACAGTAACCATGGAAGAATGGCGAGACCGGGTCTCGTCAGCCGTGTGCCATGTCCGGGAGGGAACTCGCCGGGCTAGGCAGAGGCACCATGACAGGTCGGGCACCGTGCGGGGGTCCGTCCGTCAAGGACGGTTCGGGGATCGGGATGTCAGTCGCACCCGGCCGAGGGCCAGGCGCCGGCGGGCCAGATCGAGGGGTAAGGGAAACACATGATTCACCGTTTAGGCATCGTCGCGCTCGTCGTCTTCAGCCTATTGGCCTCGCTGGCGCCGGGCGGCCAGAGTGCCAAGGCGGTCGGGGCACCGCTGTATCCGGACCTCAAGGTCCTCAATCCGCAAGAGCTCTACTTCGACACGGTCACCCTCTCGGGTGCCAAGCATTATGTGCTGCGCTTCTCCAGCACCGTCTGGAACGCCGGGGAGGGACGGCTGGAACTCCAGGGCGACCCGAGTCCCGAGGGCGCCGCTGGCATCTACCAGAACATCTATGACGCCCCCACCGGCGGCGCGCTGGCGGTGCAGCGGTTCGCCAGCAACGACTACGTCTATCACCCGGACCACTATCACTACCATTTCGAGGACTTCGCCGAGTACGGCCTGCTGAAGCGGGACGCCGCCGGAGCCTATAACGCCACCAGCCAGCGCGGCAAAAAGACCAGCTTCTGCATCATGGACTACACCCGGATCAACGGCAGCGGCCCCGCTGACGACCAGTACTCCAGCTGTAACGCGACCCGGCAGGGTCTCTCGGTCGGCTGGGGTGACACCTACTACGCTTCCCTGGTCGGGCAGTGGGTAGACCTTGGGACATCCCCCCTAGCCGACGGCGACTATGCCGTCCGCTCGGTCGCCGACCCTCGCAACAAGATCAACGAGGCTGGCCGCGATGGCAACAACGTGGGGATCACCTACTTCTCGGTCCGCAACGGCACCCTGCTGATCGGCGCCGCGCCGCCTCCTCCCCCGGCCCGCTGCTCCCTCTCCCCGACCAGCGCGGGCGTGGGCGCGAGCGTGACCGTCAGTTGCCAATACTTCGGCGCCGGCGAGATCGTCCGCATCTATTGGGAGAACACGAGCAGCGCCAGCATCGCCTCGTTCCTCACCAACGATGCCGGCAGTGGCTCGACGGCGTTTACGGTGCCCCAAGCCCCCGCCGGTGGCTACACCATCTTCGCGGTCGGCAGCAGGACCGGGACCCGCGTCTCGGACCAGTTCGGCGTCGGCACTGCGACGACCATCTCGCCCTCCTCCGGCCCGGCCGGGACCCGCGTGACGGTGAACGCGGCCGGACTACAGGCCAGTGAAGCGGTCGAGGTCTGGTTCTACCGGACCGCCACCGACCCGGTGAAACTGGCCTCGACCACGGCCTCCCCCTCCGGCGGGCTCACAACACAGATCACCGTACCCTCGACGACCACCGGAAGCCACAAGGTCGAGGTGATCGGCCGGGGAAGCGGCGCCCGCTCCAGCGCGACCTTCACCGTTACCGCCGGCACGGTCGCCACCGCCACCGCGCCTCCCACCCGCCCCCGCGGCACGGTAATCGCGCCGACCCCGACTGTTGCCGCGACCGGCGTCGTCAGCACGCCGCCGACCGGCCCAGCCCCCACCGTGGCACCCGTCTCCCGAACCATCCAGCGCGCCGCCGCGACCTCGCCGCCGGTCGCGACGGCGACCACGGCACCTGGGGTCCCAACCGCGACGGTGGGGGTCGTGATTCCGACCGCGACCAACGGCGCCGCGGTCCCGACCGCGACCTCGCGCTCGATCCGCCGCGTCGACACGGCGGGGGCCGACACCACGACCCCCGATCCGACGGCCGTCACCGTCACCGAGACGCACGAGCATGACGGCCGTGAGGCCGTGACGGGAACCGTCGCGGAGGATCGATCGGTCCGGATTGCCGACCAGACCACCGGCGGCGACCCGGCCGAGACCTCGGACCTGCCCGACCTGGCCCTGACCATCATCGAGACGACCGCCACCACGATCACCGTCGGCATCGACGCCGCCACGGTCGGCTCGGCCAACGTGGTCGAGGTCGCCTACGGTCGCGACGCGACCCACGGCTCGCGCGTCAACGCGCTCCTTTCCGAGGACGGTACCCGCTACGAGGCCACGATCGACCCGGTGACCCCGGGGACCACCTATTCCCTCCAGGTCGTGGTCACCGCGGCCGGCGAGGAACGCACGGGGGAAGACACCCTCGTCACCACCCTGCCGGCGGAGTAATCACCCGCATCGGGCCTGGCGTCACGGCGCCGGGCCTGACGCGGGGACCGCTCCCGTCCCGCGCGGCGAGCGGTCGCGATCGGGGGCGGGGCGAGGGACACTCCGGTCACCGGGAGGAGATCTCTCAGTCCGAAGGCGAGTCTTCTCCCGGGCAACGGGCTGGCCCGGGGCGGTCCCGAGACGGAACGTTCGCGCCGCGACGGCGGGGCGCCCGGGTCACGAAGGTAGCCCGAGGCGGTCACGACGCCGAGCCTTCTCCTCCTGATCCCTGCTTCCCCGCCACCAGTGGACATCCAATCCGTCGCCCGGGACCCGCTGAGGCTCACCCGGTGCGATTCTCACCCACGACTCGCCGGGGAGCGCCTTCCCCTCCCACCGTCCACGGCCACGATGTCTAGCTCCGCCTCGCTCGCACGGGCCCCAGAGGCCCGGGCAGCCCGCCCGTCACGATGTCCCGCTGATGACGGCCGCACCGACATCGTCCGCTCCCGGCCATGCCGGTCTGCCGCGTCGCCGTCATCCGAGGAGGTCTCGTTGGGGTCGATCGACATCCTGCCGGACGCGGAGATCGAAGAATTGCTCGCCACCGCTCTGGTCGGCCGCATCGCCTGCTGGTCGCCAGAGCAGGAGGCAGGGAGGCCCTATCTCGTCCCGCTGGCCTACGGGTACGACGGGGAATCCGTCTACGCCCACAGCGGACCCGGCCGCAAATTGCGGATCATGCGGGCCCAACCGCTCGTGTCCTTCGAAGTCGACGCGGCCGCGGCGGCCGACCGGTGGCGGAGCGTGATCGCGGAGGGCACCTTCGAGGAGATCAGCGACCCCACCGAGCGCGCCGGGGCCCTGCGGGTCATCTACCGGCCCCCGGTCGCGGTCCCCGCGCTCGGTCCGGAGACCGTCGTCTTCCGCCTCCGCCTCACCAAGAAGTCCGGCCGCTACGAGGTCCCCGACGACGAGTAGCACCCCGGATCTGCCCGAGGATGCGGACTGCCGCCCACCGGGGGCCCGGGACGCGAGACCCTACCAGACGGCATGTCAGTTCAGCGTCCGGCGAGCGGGGTCAGGCCGGGCCGGGGGGCGGAACGGCGACCGGCCGGGCGCCACGGACGGGGGCGAGCCGCCCGGTGGATCGCTCGCCAGGCGTCGTCATCGAGGCCTGACACCTCCGGGTGGCGACCGGGGCGGCAGCGGCCGAGGGCGATCAGGTACGGGACATCGGTCTCGACCGTGGCCGAGAACGGGGGACCCACCGCCCAGCGGTCACGGACGGCGCGGCCGGTCGGGGTCAGTCCCGGCGAGCGGGCGGCGGTCCAGAACAGCATCAGGGCGGCGAGGACCAACAGGCCCGCCGCGACCAGCCCGGCCGGGGCATCACCGACGATGGCCAGGGCCGCCGTCACCGCGCCGCCAGCCACGAAGACTCCCGCCAGGCGGTGGAGGAGACTCGCCCGCCGGGCCGCCGTCGCGTCCCACCAACCCGCCCCGGCCGCCCATGCCCGGAGAGCCCTCAGGGTCGCGGCCCGCATGCCGCCGGCGGACATGGCAGAGAACACGTCGGGTTGGATCGTCCCGGTCGGCCCGGCGACCCTCGCCAAGGTCGTCCGGACCACGGTCTCGCCGGGATCGTGGTGCACGGGCCCGGCGTCGCGGCGGAGGTCGAAAATGCCGGCGGCGCCATCACCGCGCCAGGTGATCACCCCCCGCACCACCAGATCGACCAGGGTCGCCTCGACGAGGTGCGCCCCCGGGCGGCCCCGCATCACCAGGCCGGCCAGGGCCGGGGAGGCATCACGCGCGGAACCCGGCACCGTGCTGGTCGGCATCGGTTCGCCCGCCGCGCGCGCGCGGGCGGAGACGATCGCCAGGGCGGCACAGGCCAGGGTCGCCAAACTCGTGAGCACCAGCACCGGCACCCCCGAGAACGTCGCCGCCGTCCGCTGCACCGGGCCGGGCGTCGGCTCCGCCTGGGGACCGAGGCGCAGGCTGCGGGCCGCGGCCGACAACCCGGCTGATAATCCTGCCGTGACACGCTCGCCCCGGACGCGGACCATCACGTCCCGCCGCATGATGCGTTCGAGTTCGTGGCTGGGGAGGGCGCCCTGGTCCTTGAGACGGTTGCCCGGGACGATCGCGATCGCGTCGGCGAACGACTCCCCGACCGCGACGTTCATGAAGACCACCAGGCCGTCGTCCGCGCCCGGCGTGGTCTCGATGTGCCAGGCCCGCATGAGGTCAAGGGCGTCTGTGCGGGTCGCCCCGGGGTCGGCATCACCCGCCCGGATGTAGACCACGACCGGCACGCCGCCTCGCTCCAGGTCGGCGGCGTGCCGCTCCAGCAGGCGAATCTCGGATGGTCCGAGAGCCCCGGCCAGGTCGTAGACTCGCTGGCCCGGTTGGCGCTGGCCGAAGTCCTCGGCATCCCTCCGCCCGGCCACCAGCCAGGCCCCGGCCAGACCGAGCATGACCAAAAACGCCACCATGGCGGCAAGACGTGGGAGTCCGACAGGTGTCACGTGGCGCATCGCCCGTCTCGCCTTCACCCGGAGCCCCGGCCGGGCCCCCGGACATCTCCCCGCCGATCGCGCCGATCACGGGTCATCATCGTTCCCAAGTGTAGCGGAGCCGGGCCGGCCGGGCAGGCGATGGGTCATGGGGTCGCCGACGCTGACGACCCCGCTCATCGTGGAACGCGCGGTGGGGAGTTGATCGCTGGATCCTGTTCGGGAACGCTCGATACCTTTTTGGAGACTCGTCAGGTGGGACGGCGTGGCGAGCAGTCCCCCCTCCAGATCATCTGGCATCCGGGGAGTGCGAAGGCCACGGCCCGAGAACGCGACGGCCACGGATGGTGCGACCTCCGAGATGAGAGCGGGCGGCGCGGGCAGGGGATCAGGCCGACCGCCGGGCACGTCAACGGGCGTTTCGGCGGGCAGGTCTCCGACGCCATCGTGGGGCGGCGCGATCGTGAAGGAGGCGTCGTAATCGAGGAACGTGTTCACCATATAGTGGTTACGGGAGACCATCGCCTCCCGCAGCGGCTCCCCCGTCGCCGTGTCCACCCACCAGGCGTACCAGGCGGGCAGGTACCGCTCCTGGTCCACGGCGAAGGTGATCACCCGCGCCTCTCGCCCCGCCACGGTCTCGATCCGGCCCAGGCCGAACCCGGTCGCCCCCTCGTAGTCGGCCAGCATCCCGGCCGGGGAAATCGCCGCCGTTCCCCGCCGGGCTAGCCAAGGCGTCCCGCTCGTCCGCAGCCACTCCTCTTCCCCGATCTTGACGACCGAGGTCGAGGCACCGTCGATCCGCATCGCCGCCGGTGCCCCGTCCACCCCGGCCGCCAGCGCGTAGCGGGAGACCACGGCACTACCGTCACCGCCCCCGATCACCTGCCGGTAGCGGAGGCGTTGGGTCCCGCCGAGGAACGCGGTCGCCCGCTCGAACAGGGCGATGGCCTCCGGGTCACCGGCCGGCGCCTCGACTGCCCCGGCCCCGTGCAGGTTGGGATCCGGCAGGAGGAAGACGAACGAGGCGGTGGTGTCGGGAACGCCGCGTTGCCGGACCAGGGCCTCGGCCCGCCACCAGCCATCCACGGTCAGGGCCCCGGTCTCGACGGCGAAGCTGGCCGGGCCATCCGGCACGGTCTCGACCCGCGACCGCTCGACCCCGGGTTCGTCCAGGCTGATCAGGTCTAGACTGACCGTCGCCCCCGGCGCCAGCGGACGGGGGGCGCCGTCCGGTCCGGCGAACGAGACCACCAAGCGATTCGGGCCCGGCCGCAGCGGCGCCGCCTCCAGGCGGACCAGGCCGGAGACCTCGCCCGCCGAGTCGAGGATCGGGTCGGCGATGACGATCGACCCGACCGCGGCCGACCGTGCCGCCGGCGGAGCCAGCATGGACAGGGTCGAACCACCCAGGACCACGACCGCCACGATCGCGGTCTCGACCCGCAGCGTCGCCCGCATCGCCCCGGCGAGGCCCGCCAGGGCGCGCGGCACGGACCGCCACACCCCCCGCCGAAGGGAGGTCCTGTGCATCCCGGCCAGGACCAGGGCCGGGGTCAGGACCGCCACCTTGATCAGGATCACCCGGCCGTAGGTGCTCCCCCCCAGCTCGGCCACGGCCGGGAGGACCAGGCCGGTGTTGACCACGCCGGTCACGGTCGCGACGATCACCAGGACCAGCGCCCAGGCCGAGAACCGGCGCAGCCGCCCACGGATCGTTTCGTCCCCACCCGGGCCACCGGCCGTCGCCGTGACGATCGCGGGCGGGACCACCAGCACCATCACCAGGCCGCCGACCCAAGCGGCCACCGACCACTGGTGCAGGATGTTGGAGCCGAGGGCGAGGGCGCGCCACTGGTCGGAGCGGGCGGCGGCGTGGCTCGTCATCGACAGGCCCAGCAGCGCCACCAGGCCGACTCCCAGGCCCGCCCATTCCAGGGCCACCAGGCGCCGGCCGATGGCAGGCGCGGCCGCCCAGACGGCGACCAGGACCACGGCCGCCGCCAGCCCCACGACCCGGACCCAGGCGGCGTCCGGCACCCCGGCGATCGCCTCGGCCAGGGTCGGGGCCCGCACGCCCGCCGGGGGCCAGCGGGTCGGCAGCCAGACCTCGGCCAGGCTCGCGACCAATCCGAGGACGGCCCCGGCCGCCGTCGCGAGGGGCAACCGTCCCAATCCCGGGCTGGCCGGGATCACGACCCGGGCGACGAGGAACCCTCCTACCACCAGGGCCATGCCGAGGAAGGTCAGCCAGCGGGTCGCGACGGCCCAGGCGGCCGGCCGCTCCCCCTCCGTGGTCGCGGCGCCCGGCGCCCGGCCACCCCCGTAGCGAAAGGCGTGACTGCCGGTGAGGGTGTGCCCATCGACGGCCGAGCGGGCCGTCCAGGCCACGGTGTAGGTGCCCGGGCCGAGGGGGGCCAGCCCGACCCGGACCACCAGCGGGTCGGTCGGGTCCACCGCGGCGACCGAGGCCGTCACGTCGTCGCCGGCTTCGTTCAGGACCCGGATCGCGGGAGAGCCCGCTCCCTGGTCCACCGCCTCGGTGAACCGCAGCACGACCTCCGCCGGCGGGGCGACCAGCACCCCGTCGACCGGCGGGTCGGCCTCGGCCAGCGCGGCGTGGGCCCCGACTGGCGCGGTGCGGCCCCACCCCAGCACGAACGCCGCGAGCAGCACCGCGGCCAGGGTCATGACCCGAATGCTGAGCTGGAGACCGGACGGGAACGGACCGCCCGGGAGGCGGCCGGCACCGAATCTGACCAGGGTCAGGGGCGCGGGACAGCGCCCGGCACCGTCTCCGGCGACCCAGGTGGTCATGGCCGGCGTCGCGATCAGAGGTGCCGGTCGAACCACTCGACCAGGCGCCGCATGTGTTCCTGGCGATGCTTCGGCGTGCCCGAGCGGGTCAGGCCGTGGCTCTCGGCCGGGAAGCGGACCAACTCGACCTCGCGACCGAGCCGCTTCAGGGCGATGAAGAGCTGTTCGGCTTGTTCCATCGGGCAACGGTGGTCTTCCTCGGCGTGGAGGATCAGGAGGGGTGCCGTGATCCGCTCGACGTGAGTCAGGGGGGAGAGGGCGACGTAGACATCGGCGTTCGGTCCCCAGGGCGGCCCCCCGAACTCGATATCCAACGAGCGTACCGCAATGTCGTCGGTGCCGTACATGCTGACCAGGTTGGAGATCGTGCGCTGCGTCACCGCCGCCCGGAACCGCTCGTCGTGGCTGATCACCCAGTTGGTCATGTAGCCGCCATACGAGCCGCCCGCGACCCCGAGCCGGGCCGGATCGATCGGGGCGGTCGCCAGGGCGTGGCCGACGGACACCTGAAGATCGGGCAGGTCATTGACGCCCCAGGAGGCGTGCAGGCCCCGGGCGAAGGCTTCCCCGTACCCGACGCTGCCGCGCGGGTTGGCATAGACGACGGCATAGCCCCGGCTCGCCAGGACCTGAAACTCCAGGAACAGGGACGAGCCGTACATCGCGTGCGGCCCGCCGTGGATCTGGAGGATCGCGGGCACCAGCGGCTCGGCCGGCGCGTCGGTGGCGTCGACTGGGGCGGTCGGCCGCAGGACCCAGCCGTGGACCTCGACCCCGTCGGCGCTCGGGACCCGGAACGGCTCCGGCATCCCCAGCGCCAGTTCGGCGACCAGGGCGTCGTTGAACGTGGTCAACACCCGTTCGGACGCACCCGCTTCGACCAGCACGATCTCGAACGGCGTGACCGGGTCCGACACCGCGCAGGCGAACCGGCCCCCGGTCACCACGGTAGGATCGAGGCTGACCGCGGCCACCCGGCGCGTCCCCGCCGTCAGGGCCCGGACCTCACCGCCCTCCCGCCCGACGCGGTAGGCATGGGTCTCACCCGCGTTCCCGGCGACGAAGACGAGTCCCTCCCCATCCGGGGTCCAGGCGGGCGGGCGGGACACGAACCCGCCCAGGTCGTCGATCGCGCCGTCCCCGACCCCGGGCCCGAAGTCACCCGTCGGGCAGACGGGCTCGCCCCCGGCGGCCGGGACCAGCCAGACATCGGCCTTCTGCCACATCTCCCCCAGCGGGCGGTACCCGACGCAGGCGACGACGGTGCCGTCCGGCGACCAGGCGGGCAGGCCGAAGGCTCCGTCGCCGGGGGTCAGGCGACGTGGTTCGGCCCCGGCCGCCGGGACGACGCTCCAGACATCCGAGACTCGGGAGATCATCCAGTCGGGGTCCCGGTTGGCGGTGAAGGCGATCTCCCGCCCGGAGGGGGACCAGGCCGGGTGCGTGTGGTCGTAGTCACCGGTCGTGATCTGGACCGGTTCGGCATCCGGCTCATCGACATCGAGGGTGAAGAGGTGCCGCCAGGCGCCACCGAGGAAGCCCTCGCCATCGTACTTGTACCGCAGGTCGGTGATGACCTTGACGTCGCTGTCCGGGTTCGGGTCCTCGGGCTTGACCTTGGCGACGAAGGCGACCCGGCGCCCATCGGGCGCCCAGGAGGCGTCTCCCACGGCCGTGTCGAGGTCCGTCAGGCGCCGGGCCTCGCCGCCATCGACGGCGATCAGCCAGAGTTGGGCCTTCTCCGAGTCGCGGTCGGAGGTGAAGAGCAGGCGGCTGCCGTCCGGCGACCAGCGCGGCGCGGCGTCGCGCTTGATCCCTGCGGTCAGGCGCCGGGGCGGCCCGTCGCCGCGGGTCGGGACGAGCCAGATCGCCGAGCGGTAGGTGTCCGCCTCGCCGTCGATCTCGGTCACCGCCACGGCGACCGTCGCCCCATCCGGGGCCATCGCCGGTTCGCCGACCAGGCGGAGCCGGAGCAAGTCCTCGACCGTCACCGGCCGGCCGGCCCGGCTCGCGGCCTGCGCCGCCGGCCGCGACGGTCCGGCCCCACGCGTCGTCATCACCACGCCCATTCCCACCGTTCCTCCCCATCCTCGACCAACTTGGTCGGCCACGCGATGTGGCCCCTCTCGCCGGGGTAGGATACCCGCCAATTGTCACGAGTCAGTGATCCCGGCCACCACGGTGGTGCGTGGCCCGGAACAGGAAGGAGGGCCGACCATGACCAGGGCGGAAGTCACCCCGGCGCCACCGCACCACGAAAATGCCCAAGGTCACGACGCGACCCGCGCGACTCAAGACCCCGCCGCCATCCTGCCGCCGGGTTGGACCGTCCGGGCGCCCGGCGCGGACGACATTGACCGCGTCTTCGCGGTGATCGCCGCCTCCGACCTGGCGGAGTTCGGCGAGCCGGACTACACCCTGGACGACTTCAAGGAGGAATGGGACGGGACTGACCTGGCCAGCCACGCCTGGCTGGTCCTCACCCCGGACGGGGAGATCGCCGGCTTCGCCCAAGCCAGCGCCAGCGTCGACCGGTCTCGTATCGACAGCGAGGGCTACACCTACCCCACCCACTACGGCCGGGGAGTCGGGACGGCCCTGCTGGCCCTGATCGAAGCCCGGGCTCGCGCGGACGTCGCCGGAGCGACCGGAGGGGAGCGCCCCGTCCTCAAGAACTACATCAACGCCAAGAACCGCGACGCCGTGTCGCTGCTGGTACGGGCGGGGTTCGAGCCCGCCCGGCATTTCTACCGCATGCGGCGGACGCTCGATCGGGCCGTGTCGCCCGAACCGCCCGCCTGGCCCGAGGGCATCCGCGTCGTCGCCTGCCTGGACCGGGCCGACCAGGAGCGCCTCTACGCCGCCCTCGACGAGGCCTTCCAGGACCACTGGGGATACCATCCCCAAAGCTTCGACGAGTGGTTCGCGCCCCACGCCACCTCCCACGGCAACCCGGCCCTGTGGTTCATGGCCCTCGACGGCGAGGAGATCGCCGGCATCCTGGTCCTCGGTCACCAGCTCGGCGGTGGGTGGGTCAAGAGCCTGGGCGTCCGGCGCCCCTGGCGCAATCGGGGCCTGGGCGCGGCCCTCCTGGCCCACGCCCTCGAGACGTTCTGGCGGCGCGGCACCTACGTCGTCGGCCTCGGCGTCGACACCGAGAGCCCGACCGGCGCGACCCGACTCTACGAACGCGCGGGCATGGAAGCCGCCCGACTGCTCGCCACCTACCACAAGACGCTTTGAGCGACAGGGGACAGGTTTGCATCGCGGTCAGGACAGGGTACGCTGACGCCAGTTGGACCAGTCCCTCCGGGGACGCTCGTCGCGTTGGCGTCGGGGGATCAGTTAACCCTCCGCTCGCCGCCAGATGTTGACTCAGCAGGAGGTATCCCGATGGCCGAGGCTCCCCGTCCGACCCAAACGCAGACCACGGCGACGACGAGGACGCCCACTCCCCCTCCCCGGCCCACGTTCGCCGAGCGACGCCACACGGTCGCCCAACGCGCCCGGTTGATTGGCCAGGTGACGGTCGGCGTGCTCCTGCTGGTCTTCGTGCTGCTCAATTACGACCCCGTCGATGTCCGGCTGGTCTTCTGGGAGCCGCGCCTGCGCCTGGCCTGGGCCCTGCTCGGGGCCGCCTTCCTCGGCTTCCTGTTCGGGGTGCTGGTGCCGCGCCTGCCCAGCCGCCGCCGCTGATCCCGTCTCCCGTCTCCCGACTTCCGACTTCCGTCTCCCGTCTCCCGTCTTCCGACTGCGATCTACCGCCCCCGCGCCCGC
>JBBJOE010000185.1:0-5835 GCA_037721765.1 Thermomicrobiales bacterium | reverse complement strand
CGTCGATCGGCACCGGATCCGTTCCCTGATCCGGATACCGTCGCGGGCGTCGCGGTGGCCTGTGCCGGGATAGCCCCCGGCACCGCCTCCATGTCCGCCGTCGTCGCCTGGGTCTCCCGTCGCACCGCCGTCATCCCCACCGCCTGACACCGGACCCGGTCGATCCTCCGAGCGCCGGTCCAGAACTCCCATGACCACGACCGGACGACGGGCGGACCCATCCCGTCACCATCCTTCTCCTACTGGGAGACGACATCAGATTGTTGTCGCGCACGACGATCCCGGGCAATCCAGCGAAAGCGTCAGTCCCAGGACCTACGCCGATGGACGACGACATCCTCGCGGCGACGATCCGACAAAGAGAACCGGTGCGTCCCGCCGGACGTTGATAAGGAGGAGCGCCATGCCCGGTGCGGCGGGACCAGTCGCCGACAGGGTGAGGGCTAAAGCCCGCCTCGGCTGACGCCGGCCCCGGTCCGGACCAGGCGCCCGTGTGCTACGATGGTCGTACGTACATCACCGTCGTGGGGTGGTGCGGTGGCTGCGGCCGGGCGACGGTGAATCCAGGCGATGGGCGGTCTCGGTCTCCGCGCCTCGGCGACCCCGATCGGATCAACGCGGGCGTGCTCGACCTGGGACGGTGCTGGCCGCCCCGGTAGGGCCGACGTCGGTCGCGCGATGGCTGCCCGGCATCATCCGGCCGGGGGTCGGGCGTGGTGATTGACCTGAGACCGTTCGGTGTTCAGGGTTCAGGGAGCTCGAGGGGGAAGCATGGTCTTTCGTAGAGAGAAGGGCGTCGACACGTTCAATCGGCAATTCAGCGCACTGAAGCACCAGCTCTCCGGGGCGTCGCCCGGCGAGGGAGAAGACGCGGAGGGCGACGCCATGGTCCCCACCCAGAGCCAGGCCCCGGACGGGGAACGCGCCGCCTACGGGGCGTCGTCGCTCGCCCGCCAGGATCGGGCCGACCCGGATTCAGACACGCGATACGGCCTCGACACCCACTACGACGCCCCCGCCTCCGATCCCTATGGTGTCAGCGCCCCCGCCCCGGTGGCCGGGTCCGGTTCGGGATCCGGCACCGGCCTGGCCCGGACCGGCGATGCCGTCGCCATGTCCTCGGACCCGATCCTGGACCAGCGCACCAGCGTCATCGCCCAGGACACCGTCTGGAAGGGCGAGCTCGAGACCGGTGGGTCCCTCCACGTCATCGGCACCGTCCAGGGCAGCCTGACCGCCGGCGAGACGATATTCATTGCCGAGGAGGCTAACGTCGACGCCACCCTGACCGCTCGCCACGTCGTCGTCGCCGGCACGGTCCGGGGCACGATCCTCTGCTCCGAGCGGTTCGAGGCCGTCAGCACCGGGCGTGTCCTGGCCGACATCCTCGCCCCCGCCATCGTGGTCCACGAGGGCGCCACCATCCGCGGCCAATTCCAGATGGAACGGGCGATCGAGAAGTCGGACCAGAATCCGAAGACCGCCCCGGCCTACCGCCGCGCTGGCCGCGGCCGCTAGGCGCCGGGATCCCACGCCGGAGAGGGAGAGAGCCAACGCCTGCCCGCCGCGGCGCCGGTCCCCGCCCCCACGACCTCACCCGGGTGCACGATCGTGGACCTGCTCCCGGAGTAGGTCACCGGGAGTGCCCGCCCGAAACGTGGCCCCGACACCCAGTCCATCCACCACCGACCCCAGGAGGCACGACTCATGGCCATACGCCCAACGACGACCGACGACTATCGCCTGACCCTCTCCGACGATCTGTCGCGCCCCGGCACGGACAACCCGTCCCAGAGCGTGATCGACCGGTTCTCGAACTTCGACGGCACCTTCCGGGCCGAACGGGACCTCCGGATCGAAGGCGAGGTCAAGGGCACCATCACCTGCGACGGCCACCTCTTCGTGTCCGAGGGCGCTAACGTCTCCGCCAAGATCGAGGCCGAGAGCATCAGCGTCGCCGGACGCCTCGAAGGCGATATCCAGTGTCGCGGCCGTCTCCAGATCCTCTCCAGCGGCCAACTCCGCGGCAAGGTCTCGACGGAGACCCTCGTCATCGACGAGGGCGCCTTCTACGAGGGTGGTCTGGAGATGACCGATCCAGACAAGCGCCTCTCCGGCGGCAAGCCGGCCCGCCAGCTCGCTGCCATCTCCGGCAGCGGCCGCCGTCCGGAACCCCGTGGCCGCGACCGCCTCGGGACCACCGAAACCGACGTGCCCGAGCCCGACGATGCGGCGGCGACCGCGGCGGCTCCCGGGCCCCAGCCTGCCCCTCCGAACGCCACCAACGCCCTCTCCAACACCACGTTCATCCGTCGTCGCGGCGGCCCGGAGACGCCCTGGGGCACGGAGGGGGACGAACCGGCCGTCACCCCCGACCCCACGCCTCCCCGGTAGCGGCCCTCCGGGCGACCGCGGACGGGAGTCGCCCGAACCTGGGTCGATGGGGAGTGGTCCTCACCCTCCGCCGAACCCCGTTGACGGGACGGATCTCGGCGGCCCCGCCGGGGCCCCATGCTATACTCCCGCCACTCGCGGCACCCCCGGTCGTCATCGCGGCGGTCCCGGTACTCGAGATGCCGGGGTCGCTACCCGCCGCCCGTCGATCGAACGCCAGAACCGCCGCCGCGTCCCGACCGGCCCGGGGCGGTGGCCATCGCGCGGTGATGTGGGAGTCTGGCGGCGGGGCGACATCGCGGGTGACCGGAACCCGGCCGGACCGGCGGCAGCCAGTCCAGGCACCACCGATCCGTCACCGATGAGCCGGGTGACCAACCACATCGACGATCCCGTCGGCACGCCGGCACTATCTCAGGGGTGAGCGCTTCGATGAGCACCGGGAGTTCCGGATCAGGCTTCGGCGGCGGCGCGGGCGGCGGCTCGAACCACCCCTCCCGCGGCGACGACCCGTGGCAGGCCCCCGCGACACGCGGCGGTGAGCCCGACGACACCCTCGCCTATGGTGCGCCCCGTACCGAGCGCGCGGAGCGGGGTGAACGCGGCGACCGGGACGCCGGCGGTCAGGGCCGTTCGGTGAGCTATCAGCCCGAGGAACGGTACTGGACCGACTATCTCCGCCTGGCCCTGCCCGTCATCGGGCTCCTCCTTATGCTCGGCCTCTTCCTGTTCTGGCTCAACAACCTCATTGATGACCCCTCCGGCACCGCCCCGACCGAGACCGTCATCGTCGGCATCATCCCGCCCGGCAGCGACACGATCGGCGCCGGCACCCCCACCGCCCCGGTCCAGACGGCCCCGATCACCACCGTGGCGGTCGATCCGGCCGTCGTCGCGACCGACACGGTCGCCCCCGGTGACGCCTCTGCCCCGACCACGGAACCGGTCGACGCCGGTGAGATCACCGAGTTCCCCGTGGATTCGTCGGTCCAGGTGACCGAAGACGGCGTGAACCTGCGAAACGATGCGTCGATCGCCGCTGATGCCCTCGAGACCCTCAGTGCCGGTGACATCCTGACCATCACCGGTCCTCCGCGGGAAGCGGACGATTACACCTGGTATCCGGTCGATTTCGATGGCGTCCCCGGGTGGGTCGTCGATGAGTTCATCGCCGCCGCTTGAGGTCGGGCCCCGTGATCCGGTCCCTCGACGTCCCTCTGGGTCCCGGCGGACGACGTTGATCATCTCCTGACCCGCCGCTCTCCTTCGCTGGTGTGGTAATCTATCGCGCGGCCCGGCTCGAGTCCGGCCGCTATTTCGCACGCGTTGGGACGACGCACCGGTGTGCTCCCCGCTCGCCCCAGAGGCGACCCGGGAGTTCGTGCGGAGGACGATCGACGCGGACGCCAAACACCCGGAAGGAATCACCACGCCCATGGAACAACGCGCCCCGGCTCCCCTCAGCACCTACGGCATGCCGCCGCAGGTCGCCCTTCGTACCCTGCTCGAGGCGGGTGTCCACTTCGGTCACCAGACCAAGCGCTGGAATCCGAAGATGAAGCCCTACATCTTCACCGCCCGCAACGGCATCCACATCATCGACCTCCAGCAGACCGTCGGCATGCTCCAGTCGGCGCACGACTTCGTCACCGAGGTCACCGCCCGGGGCGGCCGCGTCCTCTTCATCGCCACCAAGAAGCAGGCCCAGGACATCGTCGAGCGCGAGGCCGTCCGCTCCAACCAGTTCTTCGTCAACCAGCGCTGGCTCGGCGGCACCCTCACCAACTTCGTCACCATCCGCGCCCGCCTCCGCGTCCTCAAGCAGCTCCAGGCCGAATCCGAGCGGGGTGAGTTCGCCTTCCTCCCCAAGCAGGAGGCCGCCATCAAGCTGAAGGACCTGGAGCGCCTGGAGCGGACCCTCGGCGGCATGCGCGACATGACCCAGTTGCCGGGCGCGATCTTCGTGATCGACCCCAAGCGCGAGCACCTCGCCATCCACGAGGCCCGCCGCCTCGGTATCCCCGTCATCGCCGTCACCGACACCAATAGCGACCCCGACGACGCCGATTTCTTGATCCCCGGCAACGACGACGCGATCCGTGCCGTCCGCCTGCTGGCCGCGGGAATCGCCGACGCCGCCATCCAGGGCCAGATGCGCCACGAGACCGCCCGCACCGAGCAGGCCCAGGCCCCCGAGGGTGAGAACCGCCGCGGCCAGGCCCCCGTCCGGGCCGAGGACTTCGAGCGGTCCCGTGGCGGCGCCAATGCGGGCCGCGGTGGCGGTCGCCGCCCGGCCCCGGTCGACCAGCCCGCCGAGGTGGCCGCTGGCTCCCGCGATACCCCGATCCCTTCCGTCTCCGGTGACCAGCCGCCGGCGGCATCGCCCGCCGGGTCCCCGGTCCCGGGCGCCACGGGCAACCCGGACACCGCCATGAGCGACCGCTCCCCGGTCTCCGAGGCGATGGCCCCGGCGGTCCAGGATTCCCCCGCGGCCGCCTCGGGCGGCCCGGATGCCACGACTGACGCCGCCACGTCCAGCGTGACCGGTCACACACCGGAAGGGGCCACGACGTCCGACGTGACCGGCCAAACACCGGCAACGGCCTCGACGTAGAAGACTCTGCCCCTGGTCACCCGCCCCCGTCAGGTGCGGACACGGGTCGCCCAGGCACCACCGTGTGACCGACACCCCTATCCCGAGGAGAAACGAACCCCGTGGTTATCAGCGCAGAACAAGTCAAGACCCTACGCGAGCAGACCGGCGCCGGCATCATGGATTGCAAGCGCGCCCTCCAAGAGGCCGACGGCGACATGGGCAAGGCCAGCAACGTCCTGCGCCAGCAGGGCCTCGCCAAGGCCGAGAAGAAGTCCGGCCGTGCCGCCCAGCAGGGCCTCGTCGAGCCGTACATCCACGCCGGTGGCCGCATCGGCGTGATCGTCGAGATCAACTGCGAGACCGACTTCGTCGCCCGCACCCCGGATTTCCGGGTCCTGGCCCACGAGGTCGCCCTCCAGATCGCCGCCACCAACCCCCGCGTCGTCCAGGAGAGCGACCTCGACGAGGCCACGCTCGCCACGCTCGACGCGGAGTACGGCGGCCGTGCCAAGGCCCTGGAGGCCGTCGCCCTCCTGAACCAGCCTCACATCAAGGACCCCAAGCTGGCCATCTCCGACCTGGTCCGCGACGCCATCGCCAAGCTCGGCGAGAACATCATCATCCGCCGCTTCTCCCGCTTCGAGGTCGGCGCCGACCAACCCGCCGCCGACGACGAGAGTCGGTAGTCGGGAGTCGGAAGTCGGAAGAAACGAGGCCGAACGGGGCAGCCAGCACCGGCCGCCCCGCCGACCCCCTCCCGTCCCCCATCTCCCAACTCTCGGTCTACCGACTTCCGTCTTCCGTCTTCCGTCTTCCGACTAGGAGCCGTGGTGACCCAACCGTAC
>JBBJOE010000184.1:0-5845 GCA_037721765.1 Thermomicrobiales bacterium | reverse complement strand
TGCCCCCAGCAGAACGGCCACCTCCCCCGCGCCCTCGCCGACCTGGTGCTGGAGGACGACGACGAGTAGGCCGATCCGGAGGCTTCACCGATAGGTGGCGTGACACGGTCGCCACTCGGGTTGGGTATCTCACCGACGCTGGGCCCACGTCTGGATGATCAACCGATCGATGGTGATCACGATCGCGACAACGAGCGATAATCGATCACCCGCGCCCTGCGCTCGGTGGACCACAGCGATGTCTTGACCGCATGGGCCCAAGCGTCGGTGCGCTTCACCACTCACCGATGTCCGGCCGTCGCCGGGGTCGGCTTACCTTCCTCTGGGTGATCTCGCCATGTAGTCCTCGCGCTACCGGGCGCCCGCCGGTCCTCCGGGTACCCTCGACGCGATCGAGATGGATCGTCATCTCGTCAGGGAGCGGCATCACCGTCGGCGTATCCAGAGTCCGCTCCAGCAGCGTCGAATCATGGTGGCCGTTGGGGGCCGCGACCGTCCCCAGAGGAATGCATTGCCCGTCGAGCTGGAGCGATTGGCTCCCTATTTGCCCCGGTACATGGGATCACGGCCCGCGTCTGCTCCGGCTGATTCGCGATGTCCGGGGCGTGGCCGCGGGAGAGGTGGCTTCCGAAGCGCCCGTGGTAGCGCACCCCTCGACATCCGCCGCCCATCCCGGCGCTTTGAGGGTTCGGGAGCCGTTGGCCAGGCCCGTCCAGCCGCTTCATGAGATGCAGATAGACGATCCCGCGGGCACGGGAGGTGCACGGGTCAGAGCCGTCGAAGACCATACACAGTTTGATCTCGCCCCGCGGCCGCGCTGACCCGAGCGCCCGCGACATCGCCGCCAACCGGTCCGGTTCCAGGTGCGCGCGCGTGGTCGTCTTCCCATGCGGCGTCCGGCGGGTCCGCGTCTCGGCGTCCTGGACAGCCGCCAGGACGGGGGTGACGGGTCGAGATTCGACGCCACACCGCGCTCCCGCTATCGACGATGCCCGGCACCGTGCCGGCCAGGACCCCGACCGTGCGCAGATCCCCGGCCAGGGTCAGGAACGGGTCGAGGTACGACGCGAGCGAGTCGATCTCGGGCGGGCTCGGGTCCATGGCGGGCTCCTCCGCGAGGGCAGGCACCGGCCCCGATTCTCGCACGTCCCAGTTACGTCCGGATGTCAGCGCGCACTGTTGACGGGCATGACGGTGCGTGATAGCGTCCCGGCACGAATTCATCATGCCAATGGGTTCGGTAGTGGTGCCCGGGGCGTGTGCCCCGGCCTGGACAACGGACGTTCAACCGTGGAGGACATCAGTGATGATGGAACGAACACCGGGACCATCGCGTCGTGATGTGCGGGACCTGGCGGCACACCTGAGCCGGCGGGGATTCGTGGGTGGGTTCGCCGCAGCCGCCGCGCTGGCGACGGCGACTGGCGTCGGCCGTACCCGTTCGGCGTCGGCGGCGATCAGCTCTCTTGGCCTCTTGCCGGAGGACCTGCCGGAAAAGACGATGAAAGCCGCCTTCTCTGAGGTTGGTGCCGGATCGACCTGGGTCGCCCACGGTATTGAGACGTCGGCCTTCTTCGGCGACCTCCTCGGCATCGAAGTGACCTCCTTCGACGGCGAATTCTCCGTCGAGAAGCAGCTCCAGGACATGGAGACAATCGCCTCCCAAGAGTGGGACTTCGTCGCCGTCCACCCATCGGCGAGCGACGCGCTGATCGATCCGGCAACGGAGATCATCGGCAAGGGCATCCCGCTGGTGGTGATGGATACACGACTGATCCAGGACCCCGAGGAGTTCGCCGCCTTCGGCCACCTCACGTTCTTGGAGCCGGACAATATCTACATGGGTGAGACGGTCGCCAAGCAGCTCTTCGATGCCCTGGGCGGCGAGGGCCAGGTCATCCACACCCAGGGACAACTCGCCCACACCGGTGCCCAGGGCCGCGCTCAGGGTTTCGAGAACATGCTGGCCCAGTACCCGAATATCGAGGTGGTCGATAATACGCCGGCCGACTGGAAGGTCGAGTTGGCGGCCTCCAACTGGCAGGACTTGCTCCAGCGCTATCCGGATGTCCGCGGTGGATTCTTCCACAGCGACGACATGGCCCTGGCGGCGCAGAGCGTCGTCGAGGCCGCCGGCCTCCAGGACCAGATTAAGCTGGTCGGCGTCGATGGCTTGCGTAATGCGGCCGAGGCGATCATGCAGGACAAGTTGCTCGCCTCCGTCATCAATCCCAGCGGTCGCATCCACGGCGGCGCGGTCTGGGCCGGGTTTCTCAAGGTCTCCGGCACCGATAAGTACCTGAAGGACTTCAGCGACTTTCCGAAGTTCATCCGCACCGACGGCGGTCCGATCACCAAGGACAACGCCGAAGGATACCTCTGGCTGGGCGACAACCTCCTGTACTAGAGCGGTGTTCGGGGAAGTTCGTCCGGTCGCCGCGAGTGGATCGGAGTACGGTGGCGATGACGTCGGGCGCATGGTCGTGCGCCCCTCCGATCCGCTGATCCGAACAGGCACGAAGCGTTCGCGGGCAACGGTGGCGGAGGACGATCCATGGTCGTGGGGCAGGGGCCGATAGTCTCTCGTGACACGGTGCCGCGTTCTGGACTGCCGTCCGAGGAGGCCGAACCGCTGCTCACGCTGCGAGGCGTGACGAAGCGGTTCGGCGGGGCCGAGGCCCTGGCCGGGGTCGATTTTGATCTGCGGCCGGGCGAGATCCACGGACTGCTGGGCGAGAATGGCGCCGGCAAGAGTACGTTGATGAAGATCCTGAGCGGTCTTCATTCGCCGGACGAGGGCCAAATCACCCTGCGGGGAAGACCGGTCCGGTTCGGTTCCCCGGCCGACGCCAAAGCCCACGGCATCGGCATGATCTATCAAGAACTCAGCATGATGCCGGCGATGACGGTCGCCGAGAACGCCTTCCTGGGGCGGTATCCGACCAATCGCCTCGGTCTGGTCGATTGGCCCGCGATGCGTCGCACGGCGCGGACGCAGTTGCGCGATCTCGGCATCGATCTCGATGTCACGGAGCGGTTGGGCAATCTCTCCCTCGGCACGCAGCAGTTGGTCGAGATCGCCCGGGTAGTGTTTGCCGGGACCGATGTCGTCATTCTCGACGAGCCCACCTCGGCTCTCTCGATCCCCGAGGCCGAACGTCTCTTCGCCCTGATGCGAGAGCTGCGAGACCGGGGCAAGAGCCTCGTCTTCATCTCCCATTTCCTCGAAGACGTGCTGGCGGTGGCGGACCGGGTCACGGTGCTGAAGAACGCGCACAAGGTCGCGACCCTGCCGAACGTGGCCCTCACCAAGCAGGGGTTGATCGACTTGATGATCGGGACCGATGCCACGGACCTCGCTTCGACCTACGAGGGCGGCGTCGCCTTGCCGCCGCGCATCGAAGCCGCGCCGTATCTGGAGGCGCGCGGATTGTCGTCGCCAGGCTCGTTCAGTGCTGTTGACCTCGATCTCTATCCCGGCGAGATCCTCGGCATCTTCGGCTTTCTCGGGGCGGGCATGACCGAGATCGCCCGCACGCTCTTTGGTCAGATTCAACCCAAGCGGGGTGAGCTGAGGATCGAGGGCACGCCGGTCCGCCTCCGCTCCGTGCGTGATGCGAAACGACGCGGTATTGCCTATTTGACAGAGAACCGGCGAGCCACGATCTTCCCGCGGCATGCGATCTATAAGAACATCACCCTCGCCCATCTCGATACGCTCGTCAAGCCCGTCTTTCGTCATCCGGCAGAGGTCGATGTGGCGAGTGGGTTGGTGAGACGGACGGGGGTCAGGCCGGTCAGCGCGACGATGCTCGCCGGCCACCTGAGCGGCGGCAATCAGCAGAAAGTGGTGCTCGCGAAGTGGCTGACGCGCCAGCCGAAGCTGCTGATCCTGAACGAGCCGACGCGCGGCATGGATGTCGGCGCCAAACGGGAAGTGCTCGACCTGATCAAGGGGCTGCGGGCAGAAGGGGTAGCGATCCTGCTGCTCTCGACCGAGCCGGAGACGGTGCTGGCGGAATCGGATCGCATCCTGGTGATGTCGAAGGGCCGCGTGACCAAGGAGTTCGCCGGGGAGCGGGTCAGCAAAGACCTGCTGATGCGGTACGCGTAGGGTGCGACATGAGTGGCCGCGTCTCGCCGGATGCACGTCCCGGCGCTCGACCAGAGAGATTGGCCAGCGAGATCGGCTGAAGACCGGCTGGGCTTGGACCCTCGATGTGCCTGCCGGCTTTGACACCGCTCATCATTCGTGGACGAAAGAGAGGAGCACCTATGGCGCGGGACCTCCGGATCGAACCGGGAACCGGAACCTCCATCGGCGGCACGCGTGCCGGGATGAGCAGCAGCGACCGGTTGCTGCGTTGGGGCAGCCGCAACGCTCGGATGCTGGCGCCGATGACCACGTTGCTGACGATGATCGTCTTCTTCAGCCTGGTCACGGATACGTTCCTCCGGACCCGAAATCTGCAGAATATCGTCACCCAGATCGGTCCGGTGGCGGTGGCGGCGGCCGGGATCACCTTCGTGCTGCTCTGCGCCGAGATCGATCTCAGCATCGCCTCGGTGGCCACGTTGGCCGGCATCTTCGCCGCCTACTTCTGGGTCGGATCCTGGATCGACCTGGGCATCTGGGGCATCCTCGTCGCGGCGCTCATCGCGGCGGCGATCGGCCTGATCAACGGACTCTTTGTCTCCTACGTCGGTATCCCATCGTTCATGATGACGCTAGCGATGCTCACCATCGCCCACGGGTTATCGGTCTTCGTGACGCAGGGCCGCCCGATCTTCGAGGCGCCGGACCTGCTGCGCTACCTCGGTGGAGCCGGCAACCGGGTGCTCGGTATCCCGGTGATCGGGCTCTTCGCCCTGGCGATCTTGCTCGTTTCCGACCTGGTCCTCAGCTATACGAAGTTCGGCCGCTACGTGTATATGACCGGCGGCAACCGGGAGGCGGCCGAGATGTCGGGCGTCAACACCAAACAGGTCATCGCGATGTCACTGATGATCTGTGGCTTGACCGCCGGTATCTCCGGCATGCTGGCGGTCGGCCGCCTCAGCCAGGCCAATCCCTCCGCCGGCGGTGACCTGCTCATCAGCGCGATCGCGGCGGTCGTGCTGGGCGGCACGTCGCTCTTCGGGGGAGAGGGCGGGATCAAGAACACGCTTCTGGGCCTGCTCATTTTCGGTGTGCTCTCGAACGGTCTGAACCTGCTGCCGAACATCAGCATCTATTTCAAAGAGGCGTTGCAGGGCATCATCCTGGTCGCCGCATTGTTGTTGAACGTGGTCGCCTTGCGGCTGGAACGGGTCCAGGTGCGGACGGAGTAGATCGCCCCCTCTGCCCGCATCCCGTGGACGTGACGGATTGCCTCACCCAGCCTCGTTACCGTGACGTTCTGGGTCGGAAAACCTGAGGACGACACCGCCACGCGGGGATAGGGTGGTCTGCGGAAAACACGGAATCCGAGTGAATCGTTGATCACCGATCGCCACCGCGGATCAACGGCTGCCCCCGCCGCGTCGCCTCCACCGGTCCCTCCCACGCCCTGGCCCATTGGTCGCCCATTCCCTCGCGCCGCGAAACCGGGGTTGACAGGTTTCCCGTGTCCGCCTACCATGCCGTCGAAGGGTCCACACGCGTGGGTCGCCGGGAGACTAGGGAAAGGAGACGCACGGATGATCGCTATCACCTCGTCGCTCTCCGCCCGTGTCCTGTCGATCGCGCTCGTACTCGTACTTATTGTGCTCCCGATTGGGAGCATTCATCGTGGAGGCCCTTCTCGCGTGTGACATCGGGATCGAGACAAGAGACACCGGCGCGGTGATGAGGGCCTCCCACGAA
>JBBJOE010000183.1:0-5848 GCA_037721765.1 Thermomicrobiales bacterium | reverse complement strand
GTGGGCCCGGGAGACGAGGGAGTGGGCGCGTTCGATGGCGTCCGGGGGAGAGCCGGCCGCGATGGTGATCCGAGGGCGGAGGGTGATGTGGGAGATGCGGACTGGCCGGTCGTCCTCCGGCATCTCGGCCTCGGCGTGGTCCTCGTAGGCGACGATGTCGAGACCGGCCCGGGCGGCGAGGGCCAGGAAGGAGAGCAGTTGGCAGGAGGAGGCGCTGAGGACCAGCAGTTGCTCGGGATTCACCATGGCCGGGTCGCCCCGGAACGCCGGATCGGCGGAGAGGGTCAGCGAGCCCGGGACGGGATCGACCGTTCCCTCGTGTTGACGGGAATACCCCGCGTATCCCACGCCGGTACTGCCCGACCAGGCGCAGCGGGCGGCGTAGCGGTGGACGTGGTCACGGCGGGGACTCATCGCGAGGCTCCCGTGCCATTGACCATAGCCGGATCGCCGATCGCGACATCGCCGGAGGCCGGTGCCGGGGACGCCGCGGCGTCCCCGGGGGCCATCGCCCGCGGCCCATCACCGGCCGGGCTCGCCCCGGGGACCAGCCACCGGTCGTACCAGGCGATGATGCGACCCATCAGGTCGATCTGGTGGAGGCGTTCTTTGATGCCGTGGCCCTCGCGGGGGTAGCGGACGAACTCGACCGGGACGCCGCGCGTCTTCAGGGCCCGGTGGTATTCCATCGCCTGGGCGGGGTGGACGCGGTCGTCCCCGGCGCCGTGGAGGATCAGGGTCGGGGTGGTGACCCGGTCGATGTGGCGGATCGGGGAGGCCTGCCAGTAGTGGTCCAGGTGGTCGTAGGCGTGGCCGGGGAAGATCCAGTCGTTCATCGAGGGGATGTCGTTCTGACCGTGGTCGGAGACCATGTTGGCCAGGCCCGCGCCCATCACGGCCGCCCGGAACATCGTCGTTTGGGTGATCGTCCAGGCGGTCAGGTAGCCGCCCCAGCTCCAGCCCCCGACGCCGAGGCGATCCGGGTCGGCGATTCCTCGCTCGACCATTGCCCGGGCGCCGCTGATCAAATCGCGCGCCTCGCCGCCGCCGACGTCGTCCTGGAGTAATGTCTGGAACGCGGAGCCGTATCCGGTGCTGCCGCGCGGGTTGGGGGCCAGGGAGGCGTAGCCCCGGCCGGCGAGCATCTGGGCCCAGTCGTGCCAACTGAGCATCGTTCGCTCCTCCCACTGCCAGGAGGGGCCGCCGTGGATCTCGACTATCAGGGGAACGCGTTGGTCCGGCCGGTGACCGGCTGGGAGGACCAGCATCCCCTCGATCTCGACCCCGTCGTCGCTGGGCCAGTGAACGGTCTCGACCCGGCCGAGGCGGCCCCGGAACGGGGTTCCGAACGTGGTCAGGGCCCGGGCCGCGCCGCCGGGCGTGCCGAGCCACACCTCGTCGGGCGTGTCGCCGTCCGACCAGACCAGGGCGATCGTTTTCCCGTCTGCCGACAGCGAGGGGGCGCCGACGACCGTACCCCGCCCGTGTCGATCGGCCGGGGTGATCGGGGTCAATTCGCCCGAGGCCAGGGCGAGGCGATAGACGGCGGCGTGGGTGCCCTCGACGATCCGGACCACCACCTCGCCGGGGTGACCAGGGGCGGCCGCGATGTGTTCGACGACACCCCGCATGTCGGGCAGGGCCTTGACGGGCTCACCACCGGCCAGCGGCACCGTCCAGACGGAGTCCGACGGGTCGGCGCGGTGGGCATTGGCGCGGATGGCGACGACCGGGCCACCGGGCATGTCCACAACGACCGGGTCGCCCGGCAGGACCGGGAACCGGGCCACGAAGTGCGGCACGCCACCCGTGGCGGGAATCCGCCACAGATCGCCCGGGGCAAAGACGGTGTCCGGGTCGGCGGACCCGGTGGTCAGGGTCACGATGTGCTGGTCGTCGGGGGTCCAGGCCACCGACCAGACTTGACGCTGGCCGAAGGTCAGTTGCCGGGCCTTGCCGCCCGTGGCGTCGACGACCCAGAGCCGATTTGGACGGAGGCCGGCGCCGGCCAGGTCCGCGTCGTCCCGGGCCTCATGCCTGGCCTTCTCGGCGGCGGGGATCGGCTCCTTCACGAGGATCGCGATCCATCGTCCATCGGGGGACCAGACGGGGGGCGCCATCTCCCCTTGGAGATCGCCCAGGGGACGTGCCTCGCCGCCCCCGGCGTGGATGAGGAAGAGTCGCGATTCCCCGCGCTCGATGCGGTCGGAGATGAAGGCGACTCGTTGCCCGTCCGGTGACCAGCGCGGGTGGGCGTCGTGGGCGGTCCCGGCCGAGAATGGGCGCGGTTCAGACGCCTCCCCGGCGATCCAGATCGTCGATTCCTGGTGTTCGCCCGCCCGGCCGCCGGGGGCGACGGTGAACAGGACCCGGCCACCATCGGGCGAGAGCTGAGCGTCGGAAGGGACCAAACGATCGGCGATCTCCTCAGGGGTGATGGGGCCGATCGGGCCGATCAGGCCGTCGGGGTTGCGGGTGGGGGCGTCGGTGGCGGCGATGTCGGTCGTTTCGGCCGGTGCGGCCATCGGGCGTTCTCCTCGGTCAGGGACCAGACGGCAGAGGGACGATCCGTCGTCACCCCGTCCCAGCGTCTGGCGCGGTGGCTCGGGCGGGCGTGGGGGACCGGTCGGCTTCTCCCGTCCCGAGCGGGACGATGACGTCGCCCACTCGCACGGAGCCGGAGGACAGGATATCGGCCCGCAGGCCGGCGCGGTGGACCATGGGCCGGACGAAGGGCTTGCCGATGAGTTGCTCGATGCGAACGCAGGGCTCGCAGAGGCTCACCCCGAGGCAGATCACGTCGCCGATCCGGAACCGCTGGCCGACCAGGGCGGCGAGTTCGACGCCCCGTGTGGCCAGGTTTCGGCGACTGTCGGCGGCGGTGATCGTGACCCCGTTCTCGGCCGAGAGGGAGTCCAGGGCCTCCTCCTCGACCAAGGTCAGTTCCAGGCCGCCCCCGCGCCGGCCGGACATGAACCCCTCGCCGCTGCCGTAGCGGTCTCCGGCCAGACCCTGCCCGGCGATGGCCTCGACCCTGGCGAGGGAGCGCATCGGGGCCCCGGCCGCGGGGCTGACGAAGATGCCGGTGATGGTGCCGCGCGGCTCGTGGTGATCGGTCATGGTGCTTCCTACGATGTCCTAGAATCGAGTCGAGACCGGGAGTCGGTCGCGAGGAGTCCGTACCGGGCGTGGTCCACTCGCTCGCCGGCGATGACGAGGAGGCCCCGGGCGATCCCCTCGAAGCGGAAGCCGCTTCGTTGCAGCACCCGGCGAGAGGCCACGTTTTCGACGGCGGCGACCGCCCCGAGGCGTCCGAGACCCAGCGGGCCGAAGGCGAAATCGTTGGTTGCCCGGACGGCCGAGGTGGCGACGCCGCGACCCCGGAAACGTTCGGCAATGGTATACCCGATCCCCGCCATGTGGTCGTCCCGATCGACCCGCTGGATCGTCACCCACCCGGCGTCCTCGTCGCCCACGACGACGATGAACCGGGCCGACCCCTCGAAGGCGGCATCGAGGGGGGCGCTCCCACCGTCGGCGAGTTCCCGTCGGAGTTCGGCCAGCGAGCGGTCCTCGAGAGGCTGATACCGGGCCGCGCTCGGTTCCCGGCGCCAGGTCTGTAACGACGGGGCATCATCCGGGACGGCGCGGCGGAGAGTCACGGGGGCGATGGGGCCTGCCATGCTCATCGTCGGGTGTCCTCTCGACGTGATGACGGGGGAACCATCGCCCGGCACCGCCGCGGATGACCCGGTCAGCCCAGATCGGACCGACCCGCACGTCCGGGTTCCCAACCATGCTCGCCGGCGGGCGCGGACAGCGTCGGGCGTTCCGATCTGGGCTCTCAGCCCAACGGTTCGGTGTTTACCGGGCCCCCCGGAAGATGTGGTCCTACTATAGTGCCGATGCGCCGATGCGCCGATGCGCCGATGCGCCGATGCGCCGATGGACCGGTGTCGACCGGATGGTGACCGGTGGCCGGCGGCGCGTGATCGTGACCCGGTCGGGGGAGGGCAAGGGATGGGCGAGGGACGCACGCTCTCGGACGATGTCTATCTCTTGGCCGGTCTGCTCGGGGAGGCGATCCGGTCCCAGGCGGGCGAGGCGGCCTTCGCCGACGAGGAGGAGGTCCGGGCCCTCGGCAAGGCCTACCGGGCGGGTGACGATGCGGCCGGCGGGCGGCTGACCGCGCGGGTCGCGGCCTGCGACGAGCGGGGTCTCCAGACCCTGGTCCGGGCCTTCACCAGTTATTTCCAACTGATCAACCTCGCCGAGGACAACGAGCGCATCCGCCGCATCCGGCGTCGCGCGGCCGAGGTCCATCCCGCCCCCCGGCGAGGGTCGCTGCGGGAGGCGATCGACCTTCTGGCCCGGGAAGGGCAGGGGCCGGACGCGATCGCCGCCCTGCTCGCCGGGGCCGAGGTCCGCCTGGTCCTGACCGCCCACCCGACCGAGGCCCGGCGGCGGACCGTGATCGACAAGCTGGCCCGCATCTTCGCCGCCCTGCGGGACCTGGACGAGCGCCATCCGCTGCCGGAGGAGGAAGCCCGGGCCCGGGCCCGGATCGGCTCGACGGTGGCCGAACTCTGGAGTTCCGACGAATTGCGGACCGGCACCCCGACCGTCCTCGACGAGGTCCGCGCCGGGTTGGTCTATGTCCAGTCGACCCTGCTGGACGCGATCCCGCGCATCTATCGGGACCTGGAGGAGGCCCTGGTGGCCGCCTTTCCCGGTCAGCCGGTGGCGGTACCCCCCTTCTTGACCCTGGGGACATGGATGGGGGGAGACCGGGACGGCAACCCGGCCGTGACGCCGGAGGTCACCCGCCAGACGCTCGGGGTGATGCGCGAGGTCGCGCTGCGGTTCTGGGACGACCGGCTGACCGGGTTGGCCGGTCGTCTCTCGGTCTCTGAGTGGGCGGCTGGTCCGGCGGAGATGATCGCCCCCCGGGTGGCGGAGTACCGGGCGATGTTCCCGGCCCTGGCCGCCGACCTGGGCCGCCTCAATGCCACCGAACCCTACCGGCAGTTGCTGACCCTGGCCCGGGAGCGGATCCGCACGATGCGGCGGGACGGGGTGGAGCACACGGCCGGGTACCGGGACGCGGCCGAACTGGTGGCGGACCTGCGCCTGGCCGAGGCCTCGCTGTTGGCTCAGGGAGAAGGTCTGATCGTGGGTGGAGACCTGCACGACGCGATCCGGCAGGCCGAGGTCTTCGGCTTCCACCTGGCCACCCTCGACATCCGCGAGCATGCCAAGCGACACGAGGCCGCGCTGCACGCCGTGCTGGCGGTGACAGGGGTGGAGCCGGACTATCGTGGGTTGGGCGAAGAGGAACGGTTTGCCCTGCTCTGCCGAGAGTTGCGGGACCCTCGTCCCCTGGTGCCAGGCAGCCTGGACGGTCTCCCCGACGAGGCCCAGGCCACGATCGAGACGTTCCGGACAGTCCGCGACCTGCTTGGTGGCCGGGCGAGCGGCGCGATCGAGACATATGTCGTCTCAGGCACCGACTCGCCCTCCGACGTGCTGGAGGTGCTCCTGCTGATGAAGGAGAGCGGCCTGGCCGGGGTGGGCGGGGCGGGGGCGCGATTGAGGATCGCGCCGCTGTTCGAGCAGGGGGACACGCTGCGGGCGTCGGCCGCGACGATGGAGAGGCTGCTGGCGGAACCGTCGTACCGGGCGGCGCTGGCGGCACGGGACGACATCCAGGAGATCATGATCGGCTACTCCGACTCCAACAAGGACGTCGGGTACCTGGCCTCGTCCTGGGGCCTGCATGAGGCGGAGGTGGCGCTGGCCGGGACGGTGGCCGCGGCGGACGTCGGCCTGGTCTTCTTCCACGGCCGCG
>JBBJOE010000182.1:0-5851 GCA_037721765.1 Thermomicrobiales bacterium | reverse complement strand
GTCCTGCACTCCATGATGTGGCGTTGCCCGACCGTCGCCGCCGGGATGAAGGTGATCGTGAACTTGCGCTTGGCGTTGTAGACCGCGAATGGACCGCGCTGGAGGCAGTCCGGGCAGCGCTCGATCACGTAGCCGAGCAGGTCGATCGAATCGGCGAATCCGGGGAGCACCACGTCGGCGGGAGTCCTTGCGAGGCGGTGGGAGACGGGTCATGTGCGGGCCGTCGCGGCCGCGGCGTGCCGCCCGGCCACCGGGATGCGATGATCCGGGGAACACGGGCGATCAGCCCCCGAAGTATGGCAGAGCTTGACCTCCGGGCGCGGCGGGAGCGACGCCACTCGGGAGCCCCGGTCACCGCCCCACCCCGTCCCGCGTCTGGCCGCGACGGGTCACGACGATTTTGGAGAGGACCAACCCCATGGCCACACCGCGATACCGGCACCGGCCCCAGCGGAACTGGGGCGCGCGCATCCACGAGACGACCGTCATGGGGATGGCCGCCGTGGTCCTCGAGAACCGCTGGTTGCGGGTCACCGTGCTGGTCGGGAAGGGGAGCGACATCGTCGAACTGCTCTACAAGCCGGCCGATGTCGACCTGGTCTGGCTCACCGCCGGGGGCGTGCGGGACCCGATGTCCTCACTCTCGACATCGCCCGACCTCCTGGCGACCTTCGCCGATCATTACCCCGGCGGCTGGCAGGAGATCTTCCCCAACGGCGGCGCGCCCTCCGCGGTGGAACGGGCGCAATTCGGCCAGCACGGCGAGGTGGCGAATCTGCCTTGGGATTACGCGATCGTCGCCGACCACGAGGACGAGGTCGCCGTGACCTTCACCGTCAGGACCCAGAAGACGCCGTTCCGGATCGAGAAGACCCTCCGCCTGGCGTCCGATGCGACCCTGCGCCTCCACGAGGCGGTGACGAACGAGAGCGACCTGCCCCTGCCAGCGATGTGGGGCCATCACCTCACCTTCGGCGGCCCGTTCCTGGCGCCGGGCGACCGGGTCCGCCTCCCCAATGGCCTCCGCGTCATCCCGCACGACGGCCCGGTCGGCTCCGATCCCCGCCGGGCGGCCGGAGCCGAGGGCACCTGGCCAACCATCCCCGGACCGGACGGCGCGACGGTCGACCTGAGCACACTGCCCCCGCGCGGCACGCCGAGCGAACTCGTCTACCTGCACGGCTTCGGCGACGAGGGGGCGTACTCGGTGGAGAGCACCCGCCACGGCCTCACCTGCACGATCGGCTGGGACGCCCGGGTGATGCCCTACTGCTGGTACTGGCAGGAGTTCGGGGCGATCACCGGCTACCCCTGGTACGGCCGCCATTGGAACATCGGCCTGGAACCCTTCTCCAGCTTCCCGACCGACGGCCTGGCCGCCGCGATCGACAACGGCACCGCGATGACCCTGGCGCCCCGGGAGCGGCGCGAGAACTGGCTGACAGTGACGGTGGGGGAGATCGGCGCGGGATCATGACCTCGGGCCTCGTTCGGTCCCGACATACTATCTCGAAACGGACGCAAATTTCGCAGGGGCCCCGCTTGCCGCGCCTTTTCCGCCTGACGAACGTTTCGTATCGCGGCGTACATTCCTGAGAAAGGCACGGCAAGCGGCGCCCCTAGAATTCCGTCTACCGTCTTCCGTCTTCCGACTCCCGTCCGACCCCGATCCGGGCCAGCGCGTGCATCTGCTCCCGGGCCGCCGGGTACAGGGACAGATACACCCCATGCATCGCGTCGTGGGTGGCGCGGTCGGCGGGGTTCGGTCCTAGGGTGGTTTCGATGGTGACCCAATCTCGGGTCAGGGTTTCGACGTCCGGGACGATGCCCGCCGCCAGGCCGGCCAGGAAGGCGTCACCGTAGGCCGCGCCCACGGTCCGGGCGGGGACGTCTTGCGGGACGCCGGTGACATCGGTGACGATCTGGAGCCAGGTCCGGTTCTGGGCGCCGCCGCCGACCGCGACGAGGCGGTTCGGGGTGGCGCCCATCGCCGCGATCGTCTCCAGGTTGTGACGGACGCCGTGGGCCGTCCCCTCCAGGGTGGCCCGGTAGAGGTGGGCCCGGGTATGGGACAGCGTCAGGCCGGCGTAGAGGCCCCGGGCGTCGGGGTCGTTGATGGGGGTCCGCTCGCCGGCGAAGTAGGGCAGGCAGATGACGCCCCCGGCCCCGGCGGGGACAGAGGCGGCCAGGTCGGCGAGGGCGGCGTAGGCGTTCGGCCCGCCCGCCGCCTCGGCCGCGGTCTCGACGCCCCCCAACTCGTCCCGGAACCAGCGGGTCAGCGCCCCGGTGGTGCTCATGCCCCCGGCCACGTCGTAGAGGCCGGGTAGGCAGAAGGCGGTGCCGTACATCCGGGGGTCCGGCACCGGGCGGTCGGTGACCAGGATGAAGAACATCGTCGTGCCGTACATCACCATCATGTCGCCCGGGGCCACGACCCCGGCGCTGACCGCCTCGGCCGCCGCGTCGATCGTCCCGGCCGAGACGGGCGTCCCGACCCGCAGGCCAGTGACGGCCGCCGCCTCGGCGGTCACCTCCCCGGCGATCTCGTTCGCCCAGGCCAGGCGCGGCAACTGGTCCGGGGAGATGATCCCGCCCGCGAACCGGTCGTCCCAGGCCAAGCCCCGGAGGTCAAAGAGCGGGTTGTAGTACGAGGCGGTGTGGCGGTCCATCACCGTCGCGCCGGTCAGGCGAGAGACGACGTAGGAACTGGCGGACATGAAGGTCGCCGTGGCGGCGTAGACGTCGGGCTCGTGGTCCTTGAGCCAGAGGATCTTGGGGCCGATCGACTGGGAGGAGAGCGCCATCCCGCTCAGGTCGAACAGGGCCGCCTCGCCGTGGCGCTCGTTCAGCGTGGCGATTTCGGCCGAGGCCCTGGTGTCGATGCCGTAGAGGATGCCGGACCGCAGCGGCTTCCCGGCGCGGTCCACCGGCAGGAGGCAGGCGCCGATCGCGCTGATCCCGACCGCGCCGACATCTTCGCCCCGGTAGGGACCAGACAGCAGGCGACGGCTGACGGCCTGGACCTCCCCCCACCAGACCGCCTCGGCGTCGTGCTCGGCCCAGCCCGGCCGGGGCAGGTCCAGGCCGTGCTCGATCGTCTCCGAGGCGACGACCTCGCCGCCCGGCGTGCAGAGGACGCCCTTGGTGCTGTAGGTGCCGACATCGATCCCCATCAGCAGCGACCCGGCCATGCCCCCTCCCTTCCCCGCACCACGACGGGGGACAATGCCGGGGCGAGCGGCCCAAGCATCGTCCCCCGATCTCGCGGCCACCGACCTGGATCAGACCGGGACGATCAGGTTCTTCATCACGTCGCCGGACAGGGACGCTTCCATCGCCGCGTCGAAGTCCTCTAGCGAGAAGGCGTCGGCGACCAGCGGCTTGACGTTCACCGTGCCGGTGTGGAGGGCGTCGATCACCTTCGGGTAGCAGTACGGCCCCAGGTGACTACCGTGGATATCGAGTTCCTTGGTATCCCCGATCACGGTCCAATTGACCGTGGCCGGCTCATTGAAGACGCTGAACTCGACGAACGTCCCCAGCTTCCGGATCATCGCCAGGCCCTGCCCCACGGCGGCCGGGTTGCCGCTGGCCTCGATGTAGACATCGCAGCCGTAGTCGTCAGTCATCGCCATGACCCGGGCGACGGCGTCCTCCTCCAAGACGTTGATCGTCTCGTCGGCGCCGAATTGGCGGGCCAGGTCGAGGCGGTAGCCCTTGGTGTCCAGGGCGACCACCTTGCCCGGCTTGAACAACTTGGCGATCTGGACCATGCACAGGCCGATGTTGCCGACCCCGCAGACGACCACCGTGTCGCCCGGCTGGATGTTGCCGCGCTCGACGGCGTGCCAGGCGCAGGCCATGGGCTCGATGTAGGCCGCCTCGCCGTCACTCAAGCCGTCCGGCACCTTGTGGACGAGCGCCTTTTCCGGGAAGAGGTTGAAGCGAGCCATGCCGCCCGGCAAGACCTCCTTGAACCCGAAGATCCAGTGCCGCCGGCACATCCAGTACTGGTCGCGCAGGCAGAAGCGGCACTCGCCGCAGGGGACGATCTGCTCCGCGATGACGCGATCGCCCATCGCCACGCCGTGGCGCTCGGCGGCGCCCTCGCCCATGGCGACGACCCGGCCGGCGTACTCGTGGCCGGCCACGACCGGACCCTCGACGTAGCCGCTCTTGCCGTCGGCCCCCCAGAAGAGGGCGCCGCCCAGGTAGCACTTCATGTCCGACGCGCAGATCCCCACCGCGCCCACCTCGATCAGGATCTCTCCCGGTCCGGGCGTGGGGACCGGGATCTCCTCGACCCGGTAGTCCCGCGGCCCGTGCGTCATCACCGCGCGCATCGTCGTGTCCATGTCGGCTTCCCCCGTCGTCGCGTCCGATCCCGTCGATGCGACAGTCTACGGCGACGGGGGCGATGGCCACCGGGTGATGGCAAACGTGCGTTGCCGGCGCGGCGCTACGCCGCGGGCGACACCCCTGGATCCCGCCGGTTGGCGAGCGCCGAGCCGCCGAAGGCGACGCCGAGGATGCCGATGATGACGGCGAGGCTGACCAGGGGCGGGATCTTGTAGGTGTCGACGAGGAGCATCTTGGTCCCGACGAAGATCAGCACGACCGCGAGGCCGGGCTTGAGGTAGCGCAGACCGGCCAGGTAGCCGGAGAGGACGAAGTAGAGGGAGCGGAGGCCGAGGATCGCGAAGACGTTGGAGGTGAAGACGATGAACGGGTCGTCGGTGACCGCGTAGATAGCCGGGATCGAGTCGACCGCGAAGACGAGGTCCGTGCTCTCGATCAGGATGAGGACGAGGAACAGCGGCGTCATGTAGCGGACGCCGTTCCGCATGACGAAGAACTTCTGGCCCTCGTAGCCCTCGGTCACCGGGTAGTACCGCTTGGCGAGGCGGACGAGGCGGTTGGACTCGAGGTCGGGGGCGTGGTCGCCCTTGTCGCGCAGGAAGCGGATGCCGGTCACGATGAGGAAGGCGCCGAAGAGGTAGATGACCCAGTGGAGGCGGTCGATGAGGACACCGGCGAAGAGGATGAGGACCGCCCGCATCGCGAGCGCCCCGACGATGCCCCAGAACAGCACGCGGTGGCGGTACTCGGCGGGGACGGCGAAGCTGGTGAAGAGCAGGATGAAGACGAAGACGTTGTCGATGCTGAGGGAGTACTCGATGAGGTAGCCGGTGGTCCACTCCAGGCCGGCGTCGACGCCGCGGACCCAATAGACGCCGATGTTGAAGAGGACGGCGAGGCTGACCCAGACGCCGGTCCAGGTCAGCGCCTCGCGCCGGGTGACCTCGTGGGCCTCGCGGTGGAAGACGCCGAGGTCGAGCGCGAGCATCGCAAGGACGAACGCGAGGAACAGGGCCCAAGGCAGCACGGTCGAGATATCCATTCGGAGCCTCTCAGGGGTTGACGGCGGACACGGCGAACTGCCGCCCGCGGGGAGGCCGCGGGCAGCTCGGGGACGTTGGTGGAGTGGATCAGGCGTCAGTCGTCGCCGAGGTCGAAGCCGTCGCGCTCGCGCCGCCGACCGTGGCGGTCGTACCGGCCGTCCCCATGCTCCAGTGGGTCGTCGCGGTCCCGATCGTAGCGGTCGTCTCGATAGGGGCGGTCGTCTCGATAGGGGCGGTCGCCATGGGCATGCCGGCGACCGTCGTCGTCGCCCTCCAGCGCGCCCTGGACGCGGGACAACATCCCGCCCAGGCCGCCCGGCTGGGCGCCTCCCGTGCGCTTCTTGCGGCCGAACATGTCGAGGATCTCGTCTAGCATGGGATGGGGGCCCCTCTGGTCGTTGCCGGACAGCAAAAAACCTTGGCTGTCCGCCGAGCGGATACGCCAAGGT
>JBBJOE010000181.1:0-5869 GCA_037721765.1 Thermomicrobiales bacterium | reverse complement strand
CCGCCCTCGACGCGGCCCGGCGGGCGCGAGGCCTGGATCTGGTCGCCTGGGTGGTCCTGCTGCACAACAGTTGGCTGGGCGAGCGGCACCCGGACTGCGCGATGCGCAACGCCTTCGGCGACCCCTACATCCACAGCCTCGACCCGGCCCACCCCGCCGTGCGGGAGTACGCCCTGGCCCTGGTCGAGGACGTGGTCCAAGGCGGGGAGGTGAGCGCGATCGAACTCGAGTCGCCCGGAGCGATGGGCTTCACCCACGGCTACCACCACGAGATCACCGGCGTCACCCTCGACGCGACCCAGGAACGCCTCCTCGGCATCTCGTTCACCGAGCACGAGATCCTGCGGGCCGGGGCGGCGGGGATCGACGGCGAGGGCGTCCGGCGCCGGGTGGCGAGCCTGCTGGAGACCAGTTGGGAGCGGGCCGGCGGGCTGACGGCGAGCGACGGGATGCCGGCCGATGACGCGGCGTCGCTGCTCGACGACGCCGATTTCCTGGCCTACGGCACGATGCGTTCCGAGATCGTGACCGATCTGGGCCTGGATCTCTACGCCGCGATCAAGGGGGCCAGCCCGGAGACGCGGGTGCGCCACTTCGCCGCCCTCAACCCCGGCGAGGTCAGCGACGACGCCCGGGCCGCCCTGCCCCGCATGGCCGACGAGGCCCTGGCGGGCTACGCCACATCCGACGCCGACGCCCGCGAGCGGACCGTCGAACTGCGGGAGACCATGGGCGGCAAGCCGGTCCTGGGGATGATCCGCGCGATCGCCCCGGACACCGTCGACCCGGCCACGGTCGCCCCCCGGTTGGCCGCCTGGCGCGAGGCGGGCGTGGCCGGGATCAACGTCTACAACTACGGCCTGATGACCCGCCGGATGCTCGCCGCCTTCGCCGCCCTCCGCTCGTGAGACCCCGACCCCGGCCCGCCGCGTCGGCATCGGACCCGGGATGACGACCGGCCGATGATCGCCCGTCCTCCCGAGACGACGGCACGGTCTTCCGCCTCCCGCCTCCCGCCTCCCGACTACCGACTTCCGACTACCGACTCTCGTCTACCGACCAAGGACCCCACGATGCGCGCCCCCGCTGACCAGCACCAGACCAGCGTCCGCCGCCCGGCCGACTTCGACGCCTTCTGGGCGGCGATCACCAGCGAAGCCGACGCGATTCCCCTCAACCCGACGATGACCCCCGTGCCGCTCCGCTCGACGCCGGACGTGGAGGTCTTCGAGATCGGCTACGACGGCCTCGACGGGGTCCGGATCGCGGGCTGGTATTGCCTCCCGACCGGGAAGGTGGTGACGGCCCCGTTCCCGGGCCTGTTGATCGTTCCCGGCTACATCTCGGAGCCGACCCTGCCCAAGTCGTGGGCCAAGCTGGGCTACGCGGCGGTCGGCGTCGCGCCCCGGGGCAAGCTCCGCTCCAACGCCCAGTTCAATCCCGGCTACCCCAACTTGCTGACCCACGACATCCTCGACCGCCACACCTACAGCTATCGGGGGTTCTACGTCGATGCCTACCGGGCGGTCGATTTCCTCCTCTCCCGGCCCGAGGTGGACCCGGCCCGGATCGGCGTCCACGGTAGCAGCCAGGGCGGCGCCCTGACCGTGACCACCGCCGCCCTGCGCCCGGACGTGATCGCCTGCGGCGCGGCCGGGGCGCCCTACCTCTGCGGCTTCCTGGACTCGGCCGACCTGACCCACTCCTACCCCTACGAGGAGATCAACGAATACCTCCGCCAGGCCCCGGAGCGGCGGCCAGCGGTCGAGGAGACGCTGGCCTACTTCGACGGCCTCAACTTCGCGCCATGGATCCGCTGCCCGATGCTGGTCTACGCCGGGCTGGCCGACGATGTCTGCCCACCGGAGACGGCCTACGATCTGATGGCGGCCCTGGACTGTCCCAAGACGATCCACGCCTACCCGCGCTGCGCCCACGACGCGGGCATCCACTCGGAGATGGCCGAGGTGGAGGCGTTCCTGGCCGAACACCTCCGGCCGGACCCGCGCCGCGATGCCCCCTCACCGGAGGCGGTGACGTGATCGACGTGACCCCCGCGCCCTACCGCCACCTGGTCCGGGGCACCGTCCGGCCCCCGTCCCGGCGGCACGGGTCCGGGTCGATGGGCCTGGCCAGACGAGCCGCACCCGCCCGCCGCGAGGACCCCGGAGGACCCCGTGATCACGCCCCCCGCCGCTGACCCCACCGCCATCCCGGGCGAGACCGTCCTGCCCGGGCCGCCCGAGGGCTTCGCTGCCTACTGGGACCGGATCGACGCCGAATTGGCCCACTATCCGGCAGCTGCCGAGGTGACGGCCGTCCCGCTCCGCTCGACCCCCTTCAGCACGACGCACGAGGTCCGGCTGACGAGCATTGGCCCCTACCGCATCTTCGCCTGGCTCAGCGTGCCCCACGGGGAGGGGCCGTTCCCGGGACTCCTTCACACTCCCCGCTACGGCAGCGTCGTCACCCCGCCCCACTACGACCAGCGAGAACGGTACGTCGTGCTGTCCTTGGTCCACCGGGGCCAGCGCCTGGCCGACGAGCCCTTTGCCGCCGCCTACCCTGGCCTGCTGACGATGGGCATCGACGACCCGGCCCGCTACATCTTCCGGGCCATCGCCGCCGATGTCCTGCGCGGTGCCGAGGTCTTGCTTGGGCACCCGAGCGTCGACCGGTCCCGGGTCGGCATCATGGGCAATGACCTAGCGATCATCACCGCCGCCCGGCGGCCGGGCTTCACCGCGCTCCACCTGACCGATACGCTGTTCTACCGGCTGGACGAGACCCGTCACCGGACCGAGGCCTACCCGGTCGAGGAGATCAACGACCACCTCCGGCAGTGGCCCGAGCGGGCCGAAGCGGTCGCCGCCACGCTGTCCCACTTCGAACCCCGCCATCACGGCCCGGCCGTGCGGGCGACCACGCTGTTGCCGACCGGCGACCCGGGCACCCTCAGCGGCACGGAGTGGCTGGCGCCGCTGCGGGACGCCCTCGGTGGCCCGGTCGAGCCCTACGCGGTCACCCACGAGGGGGGAACCGACCACGACGCCACCGACGCCTGGATGGCGGCCCGTCTCGGCGTCGAGGCCCGGCCCCGGGTCTGGGCCACTGGCTGAGCCGGTCCGGGAGAGGGCGACCGGTTGAGCCAGCCCCGGTCGGGGGGAGGGACCGTGGAGACGACACACGACGCCGTCGGCCGGGCAGGTTCGTCACATTTCAGCCCGGCCAGCCCCGTCAGGTCTGATCCCGACGGGGCCAGGTGACTCACGGCGTAAGGGCCTTTGCGACCGCTCACGTCCGGGATGCCGAGACCGACCACGATTCCGGTCGCCAGGCACCATCCCGGTGTCGCCTCGCCGGTCCGCACGTCGCCATTGCCACGGACGACCGCCCGGCATCTCGCCGGTGTCGTGGCGAGAACGACCACGGCCCACACCAGATGACCCAGGTCGCGACGAGCAGACCGGGACACCGGCCGGGACGAGCCCGGCAGCGACCCACCGTCGCCCACGACCGGTCCGGCCCCTCGCCGGACCCACGTCCATCCCGGAGGACCGTCAGATGACCGACCTCGCCAAGACCATGACCGGACTCACCGACCTCGACGCGGGACCGACCGGCCTGCCGCCGTTGCCGGCGACCTACGCCCGGCTCGGGCTGCGCCGGGTCATCAACGCCTCGGCGACCCTGACCCGGCTGGGCGGCTCGCGGATGCGGCCGGAGGCCGTCGCGGCGATGGCCGACGCGGCGGAGTCGTTCGTGGACCTGCCCGGGTTCGAGCGGGCGGTCTCGGCCCGGCTGGCGGAGCTGACCCACAATGAGGCGGCCTACGTCTCCTCCGGGGCGGCCGGCGGCATCGTCGTCGCGGTGGCGGCCTGCATCGCGGGGACGGACCCGGAGGGGATCGCCGCCTTCCCGGCCCTGGCCGGCCGCGACCGGACCGAGGTCGTCGTCCACCGCGCCCAGCGCAACGGCTACGACTACGCCGCCCGCCAGACGGGGGCAAGGATGGTCGAGATCGGCGAGCGGGCCGAGGACCTGGGGGCCGCCATCGGCGAGCGGACGGCCTGCGTGCTGTGGTTCGCCGGCAGCCATTTCGGGAGCGGGGCGCTGCCGCTCGGAGAGGTCGTCGCGATCGCCCACCGGCACGGGGTCCCCGTCGTGGTCGACGCGGCGGCCCAGGTGCCACCGGTCAGCAACCTGTGGCGGTTCAGCCGGGATGTCGGGGCCGACTTGGTGATCTTCAGCGGCGGCAAGGGGCTGCGCGGTCCCCAGTCGAGCGGGCTGGTGCTGGGCCGGGCCGGGCTGGTGGCGGCCTGCCGGGCCAACGGCAACCCGAACTACAGCATCGGCCGGCCGATGAAGGTCGGCAAGGAAGAACTGGCCGGCCTGCTGGCGGCCGTCGAGTGGTCGCTGGCCCAGGACGAACCGGCCCTGCTGGCCCGCTACGAAGCCGAGGTGGCCTACTGGATAGAAGGACTCGCGGACATCCCCGGGGTGCGGGCGGAGCGGGGCTACCCGAGCGAGGCCGGCCAACCCCATGGCCGGGCGATCATCCGATTCTCACCGCCCTGCCGCTGGGACCGGGACGCCATCATCGCCGCCCTCTGGGAAGGCGACCCCCAGATCGCCGTCTCTCCCCTGGCGGGTCCCGACGACCACGCGATTGCTCTCAACCCCCAGACGGTCGAACCGGGCGAGGCCGCCGTGGTCCTGGCGGCCCTGCGGGCGCTGCTGGCGACCGTCCCGGCGGGACAGGTGGGCTGACGAATCGGCCCCGTGTCGCCTCAGCGCGTCCGGCTGGTCCGTCATCCTCACGCCCAATGATGAACATGTCACTGGGCCACACCGATCGTCTTGTGTCGGGGACATGAGAAACCGGATCGGAAGACGAGGATTGGGGAATATCCCCGGCACCATCGGCCCGATCCGGCGTCGTGAGCGGTAAACCGCACCCCCCATCGATTATGCGCTTTCCTCCTCGACCGCCGGGCGTGGGGATTGCTCGGCGAGGCCCTGGTCGGGGTGGGTGGCGAGCCAGTCGGCGGCGACGACGACCTCGACCGGGAGCGGCGTCCCGGTGACGGCGAGGACAGCGAATTCGAGGTCCGCCAGCAGGCGACTGGCGACGCGACGTTGGGCGAGACGGGTCGGGACGCCGACGACCAGTGTGCCGCCCTCGCCCCGGCCGATGAGGCCGGCGGGGCGGAGCCAGGTGTCGAGGTTCGCCTGGCCGACCGTCCCGAACCGTGCCAACTCGGCAAGGATGGCCGACCAGGCGTGACGGCTGGACACACCGCATTCCGGGACGGCAAAGACCTTCGCCTCGATGTCACGGGCCGCCCCCGGCCGTTCCTGCCTGTCACCTCCCCGGGCGTGCGGATGGGTCGCGGGAGACGCGGCTCGTGAATCCCGGGCGACGTCGGTCAAGTTCGGGTGTGCCATGTCCCCGTCGTCGCGTCCGGCGGGGATTCCCGGCACGGGTTCGGGAGCGACGGTGAGGACCTGGAGACGGACGGGGCGCCGCATCGCCTCGCCCAGCTTACGGGCGACCAGGTCCCGGTAGGTGGTGGCGAACAGGTCGGCCCGGGCCGGGTCGGGGACGGACAGGGTGACCGCGCCGTCGCCGTAGCCGGTGATCGAGGTCCCGGCCACGAGGTCGGCCAGGGTCTGGCGATCCATCGCCCCGGCCAGCAGCCCGACGGTGAAGGCCCAGGTCCGCTGGCTGCCGAAGCCGTGGGGGAGGGCGATGTCCGGACCGGTGGCCAGGACCGTCAGCGGGTCGCGCTCGGGGCGACCGGTGGCGGGGTCGAGAGATGTCGTCATCGTGGTGCCCCGGGCAGCGGAGTCGGCCCGTCGTCCGGTG
>JBBJOE010000180.1:0-5887 GCA_037721765.1 Thermomicrobiales bacterium | reverse complement strand
GCCTCCTCGGTGCAGACGGCGATGATCGGCTGGGCGGGTCGATATTTCGCCACCCGGCGGGCCGCCGACCCGGCCAGGGTGAAGACCACGATCCGGCTGGCCGGGGTCTGGTCGGAGAGGGTATACGCGGCGCGGGCGATCGCGTCCGCGACGCGCAACTCGACATCCTCGGCGTTCGGGAGCTTTTTCCCGGCCGAGGGCGAGCGGACGGTGCCGTCCTTCTCGATCTCGCGGATGATGCGGTCCATCGTCTGGACCGCCTCGACTGGATACTTGCCCATCGCCGATTCGGCCGAGAGCATGACCGCGTCGGTGCCGTCCCAGACGGCGTTGGCGACATCGCTGGTCTCGGCCCGGGTGGCGACGGGTTGGGTGATCATCGACTCCAACATCTGGGTCGCCGTGATCACCGGCAGGCCGAACTCGTTGGCGACGCTGATGATCTCCTTCTGGGCCCGGGGGACGCGCTCCGGCGGCAACTGGACGCCCAGGTCACCGCGGGCGACCATCAGACCGTCGGCCCCGGCGGCGATTTCCCGGACGTTGGCGAGCGCTTCGCCCCGCTCGATCTTGGCGATCAGGCCGGGGGCGTCCTTGCCAAGCGACGCGGTCGCGGCCCGGGCGGCGACGAGGTCACTCGCATCGTTGACGAAGCTGAGTCCCAGGTACTCGACCCGGTGTTCGAGGGCGAAGTCGATGTCGACGTGGTCGTCCGCGGTCAGGGCGCCGCCCTGGATCGGGGCCCCGGGCAGGGTGACCCCCTGGCGACCGTTGAGCTGCCCGCCCCGGCCGACGGTGCAGGTGGCCGACCCGGCGTGGACGCTCTCGACGAGGAGTTCGATCAGGCCGTCCGCGATCAGGATACGCGAGTTCTGCTCGATGACCCCGAGCAGGTTCGAATAGCCGATGCCGATCCTGGATTCGGTCGTGGGGACTGTCTCGGGGACGATCTCGACCCTGCCACCCCGGGTGATGGGGACGGACCCCCCGCCCTCCACCGGGCCCGTCCGGATCTTGAGTCCCTGGAGGTCGAAGAGGATCGGGATGCGAAGCCCCTCCTCGGCCGCGACGGCCCGGATGTCGTTGATCAGGTTCGAGCGTTCCTCGGGTTTACCGTGGGCGGCGTTGATCCGGGCGACGTTCACCCCGGCCAACAGCAGGGCCCGCAGTGTCTCCCGGCTCGACACGGCCGGGCCGAGGGTGGCGACGATCTTGACACGGCGTTCGGATTGCGGCGTCATGGTTCGTTCTCCGGGTTAGTCGGTCGCCGGCACCACACGGGCGGGGTGCCGGGTGGCGCGGCTAGAAGTCCTCGTGAAGATACGCGTCGGCCGGGGGGAAGAGCGAGCGCAGGGCATCCCGGACACTCGGCTCGACCGTGCCCCATCCGCGGGGGATGAATTCGTCGGGATCATTGCCGGTGAAGACGAGGGCAGAGAGGGCGGTGATGGAGATGTCCCCCGCCGCCGGTCGTCCGGGGGCCGGATCGACGCGGAGGGTGCCGCCCTCGCCCCGGAAGGTGAAGACGCCCTCGTTCCATGGTGCGGCCGGATCACGCAGGCGCAACGTGACCTCGCCGTCTCCGGCCCCGATCCCCGTCAGGCCGGTGATGTCGACCACCCGGCCCATGGGGGTCGGGTGGTCGCCGGCGTTGGCGCGGCCCAACACCTCGGGCCGGAGGTCGGGGATCCAGGTCTCGGGGCGCATGCCGGGTAGGAGGAACATCTGGACCCGGCTGACCTGGTCGATGTGCAGAGCGGCCCACCGCAGCAGACCGTAGGTGGACACGGCATCGGTCGGGAAGAACGCGCGGATGATGAGGTCGCCGGTGAAGTCGGTGACCTCGTAGGTCAGGGCCCCCGTCACCGTCTCCCCGTCTCGGAGGATGACGACCCAGTGGGCATCGTTGGCCGCTCGCTCGGCCGCGGCACCCGGGCCAAAGAGGGACATGCCGTGATAGCTGGGCTGGAGGCGTTCGAGGAGGGCCCGAAACGGTGCTTCGCCCTCCGCGCGGGAGTAGAGCGTCGTGGTGCCCGGTATGTCCCAACGGAGGAGGGGAGCCAACGGAACCGGGGCAAACCGGATCATCCGCACCCCGGAGAAGCTGGCCCAGCCCAAGCGGGTATAGAACGACTCCCGGAACGGGACCAGGCTGGAGACCACCTGGCCCCGGTCCCGCATCAGGGCCAGCAGGCTGGTCAACACCCGCGTTGCCTGGCCGCGCCGCCGTCCGAGGGGATGGGTCGCGACGCCCGCGACTCCGCCCATCGGCAGGACCCGTCCCCGGACGTTCTGGGTCATCGCGACCGAGGCGGCGGTCGCCCGCGATTCGCCTCCCTCGAAGAGCACCAGGGTGTCCCGGTCATCGGCATAGGCCAACCGGTCTCGCCAGGCCTCGACGTTGGCCGGGCGCGGGGACGGGGCGAAGGCGTAGGCCCGGAGGGGGAAGGAGGTGGTCAGCAACTCCTCCCCCGCGACGAGGCGGATTTCGACGTCATCGGGAGCGGTGGACACGGGAACGGCGGGTCGGGCGGTCGTCACTCGAGGTCCTCCGCGCCGCGGCCTCGACCGCTCGGTGTGGTTATCGGGTCGGCGTCCGGGGGAACCGAGTGACGGTTGACGCTCATCGCCGGAGCGTCCTAGAGCCAGGGGTGGCCGTCGGGTTCAGGGTCGGAGCGGTCGGTGGTGGGGTCGCCCCGGGTCGGGAGGCCGGCGCCGGCGGGGAGGTCGGCACGGGGGTAACGCCGCGGATGGTCCGGGAACTCGGAGCCGCGGTCGGTACGATCAGGAGCGGGGTGGCGATGGGGGGCGCGGGGGCCGGCGCGGGGGGTGCGGGTGGCGCGAGGGTAGGGGGTGGGGGGGGGGTCGACCAGGCGACGAATGGCCACCCCTCGGTCGCCGGGGGAAAGACCTGCACCTCGGCCAGCGAACCGAGCTTCGGGTCGCGGTTCGGATTGGCGTAGGCGAAACGGATGAACCGGGCGTTTCGACCGGCCACCGTGCCCTGCCATTGGAGCGAAGGGGCGTTGCCCGCCGTGAGCAGCGTGCTCCAGGAGGCGCCATCGATCGAGGTCTGGACCGTCAGAGCGTCGGCGTAGCCGGTCTCGCGGTGGAGCCAGCGGAGGAGGCCGACCGGACGGGCGACGCCGAGGTCGAACTGGATCATGGCAGACACTGGGCTAGTCGCGGCCGACTCCCAGGCGGTGGCGGGCGAGAGGTCGTCGGCGGATCGGCCCGCGCCGCTGTTGGCGGAGGCGGCATAGGCGGCAACGCGATAGCGGTGGAGGTGGTCGTTGCCGCGACCGGCGACCTTGGGGCCATAGGCCGGGTCGGTGGCCCACTTGCCGGTCAGGTCGCCGATGGTCCTGGCCGTGCCGGCGTAGCCCGCCGAGATCGCCGCCGCGTAACGGGGATCGAGCCGCCGGTAGGGGGCGAGGAGGTGCCCGTCCGGGACGGGCCCGACCACGTAGAGGTAGAGATGGACGAGGTGACCCCGGGCGGCGTCGGTCCCCGTCGTCCAGGTAAATGAGGTCTGGCCGTCGTAGGTAATACCGATGCCGGCCGGGTTGAGGGCGTTTGCCCAGTAGGTCGTCCGCCAGGTGTCGGTCTCGAGGGCCGACTGGGCGACGACGATGGCCGGATCGAAGCCGAGGAGGGGTGCGAGGCGATACACCTCGTTGACATAGGAGGTGACATCGGCGGGACGGGCTGCCCCGTAGCGGCCGGCATAGGCGATCGCGCTGGCCGCCGACCCCCGGCTCTCCCCCCGGATCGGGTCGGAGGGCCGCATGGGCACCACGGCGCCCTGGGCTCGGACGTGCCGCGATGGCGGTGGGCCGGCCAAGGCGGCGACCGTCGCGAGCAGCAGGACGAGGATCGCCAGGGACCGGAACGCACGAACCGACGGTCCTGATCCCGGTGAGACGCGCTTTCCGAGCATGTCCATCATGTGACCATGCTAGCATGGCCCCATGACCCGGCGCGGCCATTCCCGGGCCGCCAAGATCGGTCGAAGCGATGGGAGGGGTGGGTGATGCTCTTCTGCCCCCGGTGCGGCACTCGCCTCGCCGAGACGAGTGTGCCCTGTCCCGTTTGCCGCCCCGATGCGGTTCCCGCCCGGGCGGGCCGCCTTCCGGCACCGGTCGCCGCGTCCGGACATCCTCCCCTCACGTCCCGGGACCGTCGCTTTCCTCCGGCAGCGGCCCTCCACGGTGGGCGTGCGCCCCGTTGGCGCCGGGTCCGATTCGGGATCGCGCTGGTGCCGGTCCTGGCGGTGCTGTTGACGGTCGGGACCGTGGTCGCCTGGCGACGGGCCGACGATGCCGCCGCGGCCCGTCACTATGCCGCGGCCGAGGCGGCCCTGGCCGAAGGGCGACCGGGTGCGGCGATGCGGGCCTTCGCTCTGGCCGGACATTATCGCGACGCCATCCGTCGCCACGCGGCGATGGATACGGAGGTCCGGCGGGGGGTGGACTCGGCGGAGGCGGCGGTCGTTGGCGGTCGCTACGGCGAGGCCATCACGATCCTCCGGCCGGTGTCGACGTCCTATCCCGACCACCGGCAGGCCCGTTTGCTCCTCGACCAGAGCATCGCCCTTCGTCAGGCAGAACTCGATTCCGAGGTGCGGACGGGGACACGAGCGGGCGATTGGCTGGGCGTCGAGCGGGCCCTGGTCGAGCGGCTCGACCTGACCCCCGGGGACGAGACATCACGAGTCTCCCTGGCCGAGATCCGGGCGACGCGGTCGCCGCTGGTCTATGCCCGGGACCGGGCTCTCTATGTCGCCGCGCCGGACGGGTCGGACGAACGGCTGGTGACCGACGCCGTGCCGGTCGCCTGGCCCGCCTGGAGCCCGGACCGGCGCTGGGTGGCCTTCTTGTCCCCCTCGGCCGACGATCCCCAATATGCCGCCGATCTCTACCTCGTCGCGCCGGACGGCTCGGGCCTTCGCTGGCTCGCTAGCGGCGTGCTGCGCTCCCGCTGGCCGACCTGGAGCCCGGACGGGACCAAGATCCTCTACACCAGCGTGATGGCGTTCGAGGAGTCAGTCCCGGGGGGAGACCCGGGGACCATCTCGACCCGGTTCGTCGACGTCGTGACCGGGGTCGAGTCCGACCTGACGGCTGGGATGGCCGACTACGCCGGGGCGGGAGTCTGGTCCCCGGACGGGCGGCAGGTCGCGGTGGTGGTGCGGCCGTTTGTGCCGACCGTGACGGAGACGTTCGACCTGGGCCCGAGCGAGGTCCGCATCATCGACCTGGGCACCGGAGAGGTGCGCGATGTCTCCGGCGGACTCCTGCCCGCGGCCTGGCGCTTGGCCTGGGAACCCTCGGGCGACGCGCTGTTCGTCCTGACCCTGACGGAAGACGATAGCAGCATGGGTTTCGACACGACGGCGCTCCACCGCCTCGACCTGGAGACGGGTGAGATCGCCACGATCGAGGACGATGCGACCGACGTGACCTTGCCGGTCTGGTCGCCGGACGGGCGTCGGGCCGCGTTTGTCATCGATTTCCGGACGGTGCGATTCTGGTCGGTCGACGGGACGGGGCGAGACGTACCCTTGGACGGTCCCTTCAATGAATCCTTGTCATGGTCGCCGGACGGATCCCGGATCCTGATACCCGTCGCGGAATCCGCCCGGCCATCGCTGGTGCTGATGACCGATGGCTCTGATGTCGTCACGACGGCGCCGGTGGTGTTCTCGACCGATTGGTCCAACGGCGGGCCGCCACTCTGGACATCGCGCACGGCCTCATCCGGTTCGATCGCCAGCCCGGCAGGCACCGACGCGACCCCGGCCGTCGCATCTCCGGCCAACCCGCCGCCCGACGATACCACCCTGATCGCTTCGCCATCTGGCGACTGACGCGGGGTGGCGTGCCGC
>JBBJOE010000179.1:0-5959 GCA_037721765.1 Thermomicrobiales bacterium | reverse complement strand
TCGACGTCAAGGAGGGGACGACCGGCGGCGTGATCGCCGACAACACCTTCACCGGCGACGGCATGAACAAGGCCGAGTCCTGGGTCAACGTCAAGGGGAACGGCTACCTCGTCACCGGCAACCGGGGCACCGAGAGCCCTCGGGACGGCTTCCAGACCTTCATCGCGGCCGAGGGGTGGGGGCAGGGCAACCGCTTCGTCGCCAACCACGCCGAGGTGAGCGGCGAGGGCTTCGGCTTCCGGATTGACAAAGACACCATTGATTCGACCGTGATCACCTGTGACAACGTCGTCATCGACGCCGGTGCAGGTTTCTCCAACACGACCTGTGACTACAAGATGGTCGACGGGCTCTTCTGACCGCGACCGTCCCGGCCCCTCGTCCCAGCACCGTACGAACACTCCCCCGCGAGGAACTCTTCATGTCCACTCTCGATCGCCGGCCGCCTGCCCGCCTCCGATTCATCCGGCCCGCCCTCTTGTTGGTCGTCCTCGCCGTGACGGTCCTCGACGCCGGTCGGCTCGCGCCCCCCACCCGGGCGCAAGATGATCCCGGCAAGGCCATGCTGACCGAGGAGAATCGCCGCGTCCAAGCCATGACCACCGCGGCCGATCGGGTCGAGGGATTCGCGCCGCCGCCGCCGCCAGCGGCCGCGGCGCTGGCGGCGGTCCCCGGACCGTGCTCGCCCGAGACCGCCATCCGGCGCATCGACGTGGTCGACAGTCCCGGACTGGAGGCCGCCCTGTCCGACGCTCGGCCCGGTGACACGATCGTGTTGGCCGACGGCATCTACACCGGCACCTTCGGCAGCACCGTCTCCGGCACCGGGGCCCAGCCGATCACGCTCTGCGGGACGCGCTCGGCCATCCTGACCACCGGCGACATCCAGGTTGGGGCAGGGTTTCACCTGGAGGCCGATCATTGGCAGCTCTCTGGATTCACCGTCGAGGTGGCCCGGTTCGGATTGCTGCTCGAGGGGGCCGACGACACGAGGATCACTCAGGTCGCCGTCCGGTCGATCGGTGAGGAGGGCATCACCCTGCGCCGGGGCAGCTCGCGCAATGTGATCACCTATGCTCACGTCGAGGACGTGGGCCGGTACCAGTCAGCGGCGGCGACCGGCATCTCGATTGGCACCACGTCCCAGAACTGGTGCACCTACTCGGCGTGCGAGCCGGACCGCGCCAACGACAACCAGGTGACCCAGAGCGTGGTAGGCCCCGGCATCGCCCGGGGTGGGGTCATCGTCCGCGAGGGCACCACCGGCACGACCGTCCTCGGCACCACCTTCTTCGACAGCCCCGCCGGCGTCGAGGGATACGGCTGGGTCACGGTGTCCGGCAACGGCGCCCGGGTCGTCGGCAACACCGGCATCACTAGTGAGGACATCTCCTCTCAGTCGGATGCCTTCAGGACGGAAGACGACCTCCCGGCCAACGTGGCGGTCGAGTGGGGCCGGGGCACCCTGTTCACCGCCAACGTCGTCGAGGACAAGATCGAGCGCCTCGTGACGCCGTTCCGGGCCCGGCACGATGACCAGGTGACCCTGGTGCTGCCCCGACGCGCGGTGGCCTACACGCTCGGCGAACTGGTTGCCCGCTTCCCGATGACCTTCGGGGTTCCCGCCAACGACGTGATCCTGGTCCGCGAGCACGTCCTGCTCAATCACCAGGGCCACCTCATCATCTCTGCCGACCAGGCCCGGGAGATCAGGCTGGTCAGCGACGCCTCCGGATTCACCTCGATCGTCGGCTTCCGGGGCGAGATCGACATCGTCGGGCGGGACCGGCTCACGATCACCAGCTGGGACCCGTCGATCGGCGGCCCCGATACCTACTCGGCCGACGGCCGATCCTACATCCTCGTCCGGGCGAGCCGGATGGACATCGCTGGCACCACCTTCACCCACCTCGGCTTCGGGATCGGCCAGACCAGTGGCGTCGCCTGGAAGGGGTTCGCCGACGACCGGAGCACCGGCGTGGTGACCGGGTCCCAGTTCGTCGCCAACTACTTCGGCGCCTACACGTACGAAGCGGTGGCGATGCGGTGGACCGGCAATGAATTCGCCGGCAACGAAGTCTACGGGTTTGACCCGCACGATTACAGCAACGAGTTCGTCTTCGAGCGGAATTCGGCCCACGACAATGGCAGCCACGGCATCATCTTCTCCCGGGGCTGCGACCGGAACGTGATCCGCCACAACGTGTCCTACGACAACGCCGGCCACGGCATCATGCTCGACGATGGCAAGGTACTCGCCGGGGCCAACGTCGATGTCCGGTACGCGGTGGCCGTGCCGTCCAACGACAACGTGGTGACGAACAACGCGGTGTGGGGAAACAACGTCGGCATCGCCCTCCAGGGCGGCTCTGGCAACGAGGTTCGCCTCAATGCAATCACCGGCAACCGCTACGGCGTGCGACTCGACACCGACGCGTCACGGAACACCCTCGCGTCGAACGCCATCGCCGGCAACGAGAAGTTCGGCATCTTCGTCTTCGCCGGATCGGCCCAGAACCGGATCGTCGGCAACACTATCCGCGGCGGCACCGGCGGCGTCGTCCTGCGCGAGGCCCCCGGCAACCTGATCGCCCGGAACGACATCGGCGAGATCACCGGCCGAGGCATCGCCCTCACCGGACAGGTGCAGGAGAGCCACGTCTCCGGGAACGTGATCGCCGGGCAGGGTTCGCGGGCGGTGGACATCACCACCGCCGTCCCGAACTCGGTGACCTTCAGCGAGAACCAAACGGGAGCCTGGCAATACCCGCGCCACACGACCACGGTCGAGCGGATCGTCCGGCGGGTTTTCTACAACCCCGCGATCATGCTCTGGGCCCTGATCTTTGGCCTGCCCCTGGTGGCCTTGATCCCCGGCCGGCGGCGCCTCCGCCAGCTCCAGGGCCACGTGTCGGGCGGCCGTTGACCGGGGCACCCGGATTCCTGGCCCGCACCTGAGCGGGACCACCGTCGGGGGGAAGCGCATGTCGTCGCCGCCCGGGCCGTGGTCGGCGAATGATCAGCCCAAGCCGTTCTCGACGGCGATCCGGGTGGCGGCGGCGCGGGAGGAGACGTCGAGTTTCCGGAAGATGGCGTAGACGTGAGCGTGGACGGTGCGGGGGCTGATGAACAACTCCCCGGCGATCTCGCCATTGGTCAGGCCCCTAGCCACCAGGCGCAGGACGTCGCGCTCCCGGGCGCTCAACTCGACGAGCGGGCCGGAGGGCCTCACGTCGGGGACCCGGGTGCCGGCCGCGGTCCCGTTGCCCGGCGCGGCCGCGTTCGCGGCGCCGGCCGTCGCCGCGGCCGCGATCAGCCCGAGATCGGTCATCGCCTGGTCGACCGAGTCCGCCAACGACCAGCCGGCCCCGAGCGTCACGGCGATGTCGAGGGCGTCGCGGGGCACGGTCCGGGTGATGCCCTGCCAGAGGAGATCGATCTCTCGCTGGAGATCCGGTGATCGGGACGCGTTGAAGTGGGTCCGCAGGGTGTCGGCGGCGGCCAGCAGGCGGGCCGCAACGAGTGAGGCGTCCGCCCCACCCCCGGCGATCGCCAGTTCGGCGGTCGCCTCGACGCACTCGACCATGCCCCGCCGGTCGCCCGCCTCCCGGCGCAACTCCAGGGCCTCCCGCTGGAACGCGGTCGCCTCGCCGATCTCGCCGGCTCGCAGGATCACCCGGGACAGGATATGGAGGGCATAGCCGATCCCCAGCCGGTCGCCCACCTGCCGGAACAGGCCCAGGCTGCGCTCGAACAGCGCCCGGGACCCGCCCGCGTCGTCGCCGGAGAGCGCGAAGTCCGCCAGGTTAAGATAGGCGTAGGCGACCGACCCCGTATCTCCCATCCCTTCCCGGACGCGTAACGCCTCCTCCAGCAACGGCCGGGCCTCGTCCCGCTCGCCGATCGCCTGGAGGACGTTGCCGAGGTTGGTCAGCGAGTTGCCCAGGCCGAGAGGGTCGTCGAGCTGACGCCGGATCGCCAGGGCTCCTTCGTGATGGGCCCGCGCCATATCGTAGTCACCCTCGAAACCGGAGATCAGCCCGAGGCCGTTCAGGGCCGAGGCGATCCCGAGCTGGTCCCCCTCCGCCCGCCAGAGTTCCAGGCTGGCCTCGCACAACTCGCGCGCCTTGGCATAGTTCGCCAGGTCGATCTCGACGTTCCCCAGGCGGTGCATCGCCTTCGCCCGCACCGGGGCCGGCGCGTCCTCCGCTCCCGGCATGGCCAGGGCCGACCGCAACCAATCGGCGCACTCGAACAACAGCCCCCGGGTCGCCCAGTAGCGCCAGAGCGACGCCCCGAGGCGCAGGGCCGTCTCGGCGTCACCGGACCGGATGGCCCAGGCCAACCCGGACCGGACGTTTTCCTGCTCGCGGTCGAGCCGGGCGTACCACGCCACCTGCCGCGGACCGACGATCTCGCGCTCGGCGCGGCGGGCCAGGTGGCGGACCAGGGCGGCGTGGCGGGTCCGGACCCGGTCGGCATCCGGCCGGGCCTCCAGCAGCCCGAGCCCGAAGTCGCGGATGGTCTCCAGCATCCGGAAGCGTGGTTCATCGCCGCTGGTCCCGTCCCGGTCCCCGTCACGCCGCATCAGGTTCGCTTCCAGGAGGGCGGTGACGCCGTCGACCATCTCGGGCGACACCTCGACCTCGCCGAACGCGGCGGCGGGGTCGGCCATGGTCCCCCAGGCAGCTGTCGCGGCGGCGGCGGTCGCGCCGGGGTCAAGGGCGGCGGGGGCCGAGACCGCGGCGGCCATGTCGAGGGTGAAGCCGCCGGCGAAGACCGCCAGGGTGGCGAACAGGTCATGGGTGGGAGGGTCCAGGAGTTCGGTGCTCCAGGAGATGGCGTCCCACAGGGTCCGCTGCCGGGCCGGCAGGTCGCGCGGCCCCCCGGTCAGGGTGGGCAGCCGCCGGTCGAGCCGTTCGAGCAGGGCGCGGGGCGTCAGGAGCGCGACCCGGGCGGCGGCCAACTCGATCGCCAGGGGGAGACCATCGAGACGAACGCAGATGGCGGCCACGTCGTTGGCGCTGGCGGCGTCGAGACGGAAGCCGGCGTTGGAGGCCCGGGCCCGCTCCACGAACAGGGCCACGGCCGCCACCCGGGCCAGCGCGTCCACATCCGTCGCCGCGGCCGGGGCGAGGGCCCCGCCTGGGGCGGGCCGGGCCGCGCCGCGCGGTTGGCCCCCGGGCATGACCGGGACCGCGAGCGGCCGGAGGGGATATTCCCGCTCGGCCCGGATGCGCAGCGCCACGCGGCTGGTCGCCAGGACGGCGAGGCCAGGCAGGGCCGAGAGCAGCACGGCGATGTCGGCCGCGACCTCGACCACCTGCTCCAGGTTGTCGAGGACCAACAGCACCTCGCGGCCCCGCAGCGCGTCGACCAGCGTCGCCAGCAGCGGCCGGCCGGGATCGTCCTGGACGCCGAAGGCCTGGGCGATCGCGGGGGCGACATGCTCGGCCCGGGTCGTGCCGGCCAGGTCGACGAAGACCACCCCGTCGACGACCTCGGTCGAGAGGTCGTGGGCCACCCGCAGCGCGAGGCGGGTCTTGCCGACCCCGCCCGGCCCGGTGAGGGTCACCAGCCGGTTCGCCGTGCCGCGCAGCAGCGCGGTCACCTCGGCCACCTCCCGATCGCGCCCGATCAGCACCGTCGGGGGGAAGGGGAGGTCACGGCCGGACCGGGGGGGAAACGGGAGATGGATCGTCACGATGGATCCGTCCCGAGACATCGGGAACACCGCCTCGTCTCCGTCTGCCCCATCGGGGCGAAAAACCGTTGCCCCAGAACCGAACGCCGCGCCCATGCCCATGCGTTCTATCCCAAGGCCCACCAAGTGTCTACCACGCTCGTCGCCCACGGGTACGGCCTCTCACCGTGAGGACCTCGCCAGATCCTCGTCATCGAAGGGGGTCCCTGCCCCGCACGGTTCCCGGGACCCACTATCCCAAACGATGCTCGAGGG
>JBBJOE010000178.1:0-5966 GCA_037721765.1 Thermomicrobiales bacterium | reverse complement strand
GTCGGGACGCGGCGGGTGAGGCGGGAGCCGAGCTGGGAGCCGACGAAGATGCCGATGACCGTCGGCACGACCAGGGAGGGGTCGATCTCGCCCCGGGCGTAGAAGACGGAAGCGGTGGCGACCGAGGCGAAGCCGACCATGAACGACGAGGTACCGGCGGCGGCCTTGACCGGGACGCGCATGAGGAGGTTCATGGCGGGGACCTGGATCGCGCCGCCGCCGATGCCCAGCATCCCCGACATGACCCCGGCGAAACCACTCACGGCCAGCCCGGTCGTCACGCGCTCCGGCCGGTAGGTGACCGTCGTCGAGGTCGCCGGATCGCGGTACGTGGCGCCGAGGCGGAGCGGGTTGGGTCCGGCGCCGTCCCAAGGAGTGGGGGTGGCCCGGCGGCGGACCAGCATCGAGACCGAGGCGTACACCAGCACGGCGCCGAAGACGGCGTTGATCACGTTGGGGCGGGCCCAGAGGGCGATGATCGCCCCGGCGCTGGCGCCGAGGGCGGTGGTGACCTGGAGCAGCATCGCCAGGCGGAGGTTGGTGAACCGGCTCCGCAGGTGGACGGTCGAGCCGACGATCGAATTAGTGACCACGGCGACGGCGCTGGCCCCGATGGCGAGCTTCTGGTCGATGGCGAAGAACAGGGTGAAGATCGGGACGAGGAAGACCCCGCCGCCGAGCCCGAGCATCGACCCCAGGATCGCCGCCCCGGCCGCCACGACGCCGAGTTCGAGGGAACGCGAGAGGTCCACCTATCTGTTCCTCTCCTCGCTCGTCGGTCCGATATCCTGGCCCGATGCTGCCCGGCATCGCGCGGGCAGCCTACCACGGAGCGACGTTCTGGGAGAGTCCATCTCGTTGGAATGTGATGGATGGATGTACTGCCCTTGGCCATGGACCGGTTTGACACGACCCCGCGGCGCTGCCACACTGCGGACGTGTCCACCGGACGATGTCCGGATGGGCGCGGCGAACCGTTAACAATCGAGTGTCGTGCGATCCGCCGCCGTCCGACTGGCGCTCAGCCAGGGTGGGACGGTTCGGTGGTGGGGGAAGCCGGTGAGAATCCGGCGCTGTGCCGCAACTGTGACGCCGAGGCCGCCCGATGGGGCGACTGGGCGGAGCCAGATTACCCACGCGGGTCGCGTCCGACGCCCTTCGAGCGAGAGGGAGAGGACACGAGAGGAGATCGATCAGGTGAAAGGGGCCCCGTTGAGGGGTGACCACCGCCGCGATCGGACAGAATAGGACCAGACATGACCGCCGTGCAGCCCGCTCGCCCGAGCGGGTTTTTTCGTGTCTGAAGATATGGCGACATGGCCGCCAGGGTACGGGCCGACGGAATCCGAGCCGAGCCGGCGAACGACCCGGCGGGCCGATTGCCGAGGGACGGCCCGCCCGACCCGGGCCGCCAGCGACGGACTGCTCGGGTCGGGACGACGGGAGAGGACGACGGCAGGAGCCCGTCGAGACTGGCCAGGTGCGGTGTCGAATCGTGTCGAGCCGGATCGTGACGTTTACGCGGTCCCGCCAGAGCGCGAGACCGGAGGAGGATGAGCGGTGATGTCCCAATCATGGCGACGGGATCGGTTCGTGGCGACGGGGCGTCGTCTGGGTGCGGCCGGGGTGGCCCTGGCGATCGCGGTGTCGCTGCTCTGGCCGATGGCCGGGTCGGCGCAGGATAACGACGATGCCGGGACGCCCGCCGCCTCGCCCGCGGCCTCTCCGGCCGCGAGTCCGGCGGCGTCGCCGTCGATGGCGGTGGTGCTGGGGTCGGCGGTGGCGTACCTGGAGGGGATCCAAGGCGAGGATGGCGGATTCCCCGGCTTCGAGGGGACGAGTGACCCGGGCGTGACGGCCGATGCGACGATCGCCCTGGCGGCGGCGATGACGGCCGGAATCGATGCGGTCGACGCGATCGACGGGGCGATCGCCTACCTCGATGCCAACGCGGCGGCCTACGTGGCGACCGGTCCCGGGCAGCGGGCCAAGGTGGTCCTGGCGGTCGTGTCGGTCGGTTTGGATCCGGCGTTGCTCGGCGGCGAGGACCAGGTCGCGGCGCTGCTGGCGGAGGTCCCGGCCGACGGGCTGGCCGGCTCGGGGACCTACGACTCCGCGCTGGTGACGCTGGCCCTGGTCGGGGCGGGGGAGCGCGAGGCGGCGGCCGCGCTGGCGGGCCGGTTCGGGGCCTTCGTGACCCCGGAGGGATCGTGGGCCTTCGACGGCTCGACCGCGGCCGGGACCGGTGACACGAACACGACCGCGCTGGTCGTCCAGGCGCTGGTCGCGGCCGGGGTCTCGAGCGGGCCGGAGATCGACGGGGCCCTCGCTTACCTGGGCCAAGCCCAGGCGGCCGGCGGTGGCTTCGCCTACCAGGCGGCCGACCCGCTGGTGCCGGATGCCAACTCGACGGCCCTGGCGATCCAGGCGCTGGCGGTGTCCGGGGCCGACATGACCTCCGAGGCCCCGGCCGCGGCGTTGGCCGCGCTGGCGGCCTACCAGAACCCGTCTGGGGCGTTCCGGTACACGGCCGAGACACCGGAGGACAACCTGTTCGCGACCGTGCAGGCGATCCCGGCCCTGGTCGGGCTGGGCCTGCCGATCGTGAGTGTCACATCTCCGGGCACTCCCGCCGCGTCCCCCGTCGCCTTGGCGGCGGACTAGCCCGTCGTGACCGGGACGCGCCGGGGCGCTGGTCTCCCCGCGCCGCCGGAGACCGGTGAGGGCGGTCGTCGTTGCCGCCGGACCCCGGGCGTGTCGAGTTCGGGAGCATTGCCCGGGATCTCGTCCCTCCGGCCGGGGGAGCGGCGTCAACGTTTCAGCCTCATCGTGGACTCGAGGTCGACCATGTTCCTCGTGCTGGTCGCCCTCTTGTTCGCCGGGAGCCGGGGAGCAGCGGGTCAGACGGCGGCGCCGCCCGGGTCACCCGCCGGAGGATCGCCCGGATTCCACGCGGCTGGACTGGTCATCGTCCACGGTGACGGGACGCTGACCTATGCCTATGTCCCGTTCGCCGAGGACGACATCAGCGGCATCGACCTGTTGGGACGGTCGGGGGCCGTTCATGTCACGACCGGTTTCGGCGGGCTCGGCGCCGCCGTCTGCTCGCTGGAGGGAGAGGGGTGCGACCTGACGGAATGCCGCCGGACGGTCTGCCAGGGCAGCGCGGACGACCCCTTCTGGAAATACTTCCGGGTCGCGGGGGGTGGCTGGGAGACGTGGCCCCTCGGCGCCAGCGGGGCCAGGGTCCCCGACGGCGATGTACAACACGGGGCCAGGACCCGCGGTGAGGTGGATCTGCCGGCCCGGACCAAAGACCACGTGCGGGGGTTGGCCGGGGCGCCGGAGGAGCCGGACGCCATCCCGGCTGGTCAGCCGGTGCCGACGGCGGCCCTGGCCTCCGGGGTCACCGGCCTCGATGCGGGGTCGGGCGATGGGTCCCCCCTGACGGTCGTCGCCGCCCTCGGCCTGCTCGCGCTGGTCGGCGGCGGCGGCTGGTGGGCACTGCGCCGGGCACGATCGGCCGCCCGGCCATGAGAGCCCCCTGGTCGCGACCGGGCGCCGATGGCACGCTGCCCGATCCCATCGTGCCGGCTCACGTCGTCGCCATGAGATGGCCCGTCGCATCGGGCCGTCTCGGTACGGTGGTCCGGACCGGCGGGCTGGCCCAGCGCGTCCGGTCAGAATCTCCCGTGTCACCGGGTCGTTCTCGTGCCGGGTCTCGTCCGGAGAATTCGGAGGTGCCAGCCAGGGGCGATCTCGACCGGATGCCGGACACCGTGCCGGGAGAGAGCTCGATCGGGTCGGGACCGGGTGAGGATAGTCCGAGACGCGGCGCCCCGGGGGCGGAACAACGAGAGGAGGTACGTCCTGGCTGGTGGGGTGCCGGGGCCACCGATTCGGGTTGGCGGGGCGGGGAGCCGGCCGACGCGCGGCTGGACCCCCGGGCCTGGCTGGTCTGGGCGGCGGGGGCGACGGTGCCGGTGACGCTGGGGCGTAACCCGTTCGTGGTGCTGACGACGCTGGCGGCGGTGGCCGGGGTCCGGGCTGCCTGGGTTGGGATGGGGCAGGACCGCTGGGGCGGGCTTGTCCGGCTGGCCGCGATCTTCGCGCTGGTCGGCGCGATGTTCAACCTGCTGACGGCGCCAGCGGGGGGGCAGGTCCTGGTGGCCGTGCCGGGGGGCGTGCCGCTGCTGGGGGACGCCCTGACCTGGAACGCGCTGGCCTATGGTCTGCTGGCCGGGGTGGCGCTTTTGACGTTGGTCATGGTCGGGGCGACACTGGGAGTGACGATGGATTGGCCGCACCTGCTGCGGCTCTTGCCGGGGTCGCTCTCGACGTTCGCCCTCGCCGGGTCGATCGCCTGGACGCTGGTGCCGGGGACCGAGGCCGCCCTGCGCGACATCCGGGAGGCGCAGCGGGTGCGAGGTTACCGGCCCCGGGGAGGGAGAGGGTTTGGTCCCCTGGTCGTGCCGTTGGTGGCGGGCGGCCTGGAGCGGGCCTGGACCCTGGGGGAGGCTCTGGAGGCGCGCGGGTTCGGGGCAGTCTCCGCCCGGTCGCGAGCGGGCGAGTGGTGGCGGACCGGCGCCGTGGTGGTGGCGCTGACGGCCGCGCTTTCTGGTGCCTACGCCGTCAGTGCGGGCGAATGGGTCCCGGCGCTGGCGGCGGTCCCGGTCGTCGCGGCGCTGGTCTGGGCGGTGTCCCGGCCCGGGACGGGCGAGGTCCGGCCGACCCGGTACCGGCTGACGGTCTGGACCTGGCGGGAGGGGGTCGTCCTCGCGAGCGGGATCGTGGCTCTGGCCGGGACGGCCGTCACGCGGTGGGTGGTACCGGCCGGGCTGACGTACGACCCCTATCCCGATCTGGGATGGCCGGTCGTCTCGTTGCCGCTGCTGCTGGCGGTGGCATGCCTTCTGGCGCCCGCGTTCATTGTCCCGCTCGGCACGGCGGACCCTGAGGTGGGGCGATGAGCGCCACGGTGGAGCGGGCCGGGGCGACGGTCGAGGGAGTCTCCTTCGCGTTCCCGGGCGCGGCGGTGCCGGTGTTGGACCGGGTCGATTGGGCGGTCGGGTCCGGGTCGTTCACGCTGGTCGCGGGCCCGTCCGGCTCGGGCAAGAGCACCCTGCTGCGATGCCTGAACGGGCTGGTGCCCCACTACAGCGGGGGAAGGTTCGGGGGCGTGGTGCGGGTCGCCGGGATCGACACCCGCGGTTCGGCGCCGCGCCTGTTGGCCCGTCACGTCGGCTTCGTCTCGCAGGACCCCGAGGCCCAAGTGGTAATGCCACGGGTCGATGAAGAGATCGCCTTCGGCCTGGAGCGGCGGGGGGTCCCGCGGGGGACCATGCGGGGGAGGGTCGAGGACGTGCTGGGCCTGCTCGACATCGCCCACCTGCGGCACCGGGAGACGGCGACCCTCTCCGGCGGGGAGCGGCAGCGGGTCGCGGTGGCCGCCGCGTTGGCGCTGCGACCCTCGATCCTGGTCCTGGACGAGCCCACCAGCCAACTCGATCCCCAGGGGGCGGAGGACGTGATCGCGGCACTGGTCCGCTTGAACGAGGAGTACGGGCTGGCGGTCGTGCTGGCCGAGCATCGCCTGGAGCGGGTCGTCGCCCACGCCGACCGGATGCGGTTCGTCGCCGGGCCGGGGCTCGCCACGGTCGATGGGATCCCGGCCGAGGTACTGGCGCGGATGGACCCGATCGCCGTGCCGCCGGTGGTCACCCTGGGCCGGGCGATGGGCTGGGACCCCCTGCCGTTGACGATCCGGGCGGCGCGAGCGAGTGCCGAGCGGGACGGGAGGCGACCGGCCGCGCCGCCGGACGATCCGGTGATCGGGGGTGATCCCGTCGTCCGGGTGCGTGGGTTGGCGACGGGGTATGGGCCGCAGACGGTGTTACGCGGGGTCGATCTCGACCTGAGGCCCGGCGAATTGCTCGCCCTGGTGGGCAGGAACGGGAGTGGCAAGA
>JBBJOE010000177.1:0-5984 GCA_037721765.1 Thermomicrobiales bacterium | reverse complement strand
CGGCCGGGTCGCGGCGGCCGGGTGACGATCGTATCCCGCCGGATCACCCGACAGTCCTATGGCCCCGGTCGCCAAGCGGGACACCGCGTGCGACCATAGATCACGATTGTCGAGGGACCAAGTCCGTCGTGCGGTGGCGCCGACCGGTGATGGACGGGTAGTCGCCGGTGCGGCGACGTGATGGGGAGGCGCGAACCGCCCGGCGATCCCCGTCGCACGAGGACCGCCGGGGACCCCCGGGGAGCGACATGCCGACCACTCCGCTCCACCATTTCTCAGCGCGGACCAGGCTCATCCTGGCCTTCGCCGTCGTCGTCGCCCTGCTCGTCGGCCTGGGCACCGTCATCTCCTGGTCCTCCGATCAAAAGGACCGTGACGCGCGTCGCGTGGAACGGGCCCAGACCACCATCACGCTGACCAACGAGGCGTACCTCGCCCTGGTCAACATGCAGACTGGCTACCGTGGTTACCTGTTGACCGGTGAATCGGCCTATCTCGAACCACTCGCCGCCGGTGAGGCGTCGTTCTTTTCCTCATTGGACGCGCTCCAGGCCGCGACCGGGATGTCCGTCGACCAGCGGGAACGCTGGCGCGAGATCCGGGCGCGACAGGCGTCGTGGCGACGGGACATCGTCGAACCGGCCCTGGCACTCCGGGACGAGGTCAACGCCGGCCGGGCCACGCTCGCCGATGTCGAGACCTTCGCCACGGCCCAGGGAGGAAACCCGCTCTTCGATTCGATCCGCGCACTCTGCGACGAGGTCCTGGCCGAGGAGAACGCCCGTCTCGATCTCCTGGCCGCCAATGTCCGGCAGACCGACGCCATGCTGCGCCGGAATCTCGTCATCGGCACCGTCGCGGCGACTCTTCTCACCCTCGCGATCGGCGCCGGCCTGGCCCTGGACACCAATCGCACGGTCGGACGCCTGAGCCGATCCTTGCAGGCCCTCCCCACCGTCTTCCCCGGCGACGCGATCGCCGCCCAGGCCGACTCGGCGGGGGGCAGTGTCCCGCCCCGATCCAGCCCGGTCCGGGCCAACGATGTAGAACGAATGACCAGCGCGATCGACGCCCTGGCGACGAACCTGATCACCACCACGTCGTCGCTGGGCACCGCCCTGGACGAAGCCCGCCGCGACCAGGCCTGGATGCGGGCCGTCCTCGACGGCATCACCGAGGGCATCTTCACGTTCGACATGCTGGGGTATATCCAGACCTTCTCTCGTCAGGCCGAGATCATCTTTGGCCGGTCGGCCGCCGCGACCGTGGAATGCCACGTCAACGACCTGCTGGCGACTCCCGACGGCACGGACCTGGGATGGCTCGGTGACGAGGCCCGCCTCGGTGAACGGCGCGACATGCTAGCCCGCCGCCCGAACGGACCGATGGTCCCGATCGAGATCGCCGTCGGTCTCGTCTCCCGCGACCGATCCCCCCTCTATATCGTCGCCTGCCGGGACATCTCGGACTTGAAGCGGGCCCAGCGCGAGATGGACCTGCTCGAACAGGTCCGCCACGTCTTCGCCCGCGAGGTCGATCTCCACGAGGTCGTCCGGCACGTCGTCGATGCCATCTCGACCGCGGTCGAATACCGCAACGTGCGCGTCTACCTGCGCGAGGGCCAGGACCTCCACCTGGCCCGGGCGGTCGAGGACCAGACCGGGCCAGACCTGATCGAGGTCGGTGACGGCCCGATCGGCCAGAGCGTCGTGACCGGCACGACCGTCCTCGTCTCCTCACCGCCCACCGGGACCCGCCGCCCGGACCCGGCCCTCGTCGCCGGGACAACCGGTGTCCCGGTCGCCCAAGACCTCGCCGGGATCTTCTCTGCCGACGGTAACGACCCCGTCGGCGACGAGGGCGACATCGCCACCGAATCCCCCGAAGCCGACGAGGTCCAGGGAGACCGGGACCCGCGGGACCCCGGGGCTAACCCGGGCGTCCCGGATGTCACCGTCGTCCTATCCGACCGGCCAGATCCAGGCCAGGGCCATTGGGCGGGGCCATCTTCGCTCCCGGACGCGCCCGCCGGGCTGCCGTCGTCGCTGGTCGCCGTCCCCCTCCACGACGAGGACCGCGTCATCGGCGTCCTGGTCGTGGAACGGCCCGGCTGGAATGCTCTGGACAGCTCCGACGTGTCGCTGATCGAGAGCCTGGGCGCCCATCTCGAGATCGCCATGGGCCGGGCCCGCCTCTATACCGAGGTCCGGGAGAGCGAGACCCGCTTCGCCGCCTTCATGGGCAATAGCCCCACCCTTGCCTGGATGAAGGACGAAGACCTTCGCTACGTCTACGTCAACGACCGGTTCGCCAAGCTCATCCTCCAGACACAGGCCCACGCGGTCGGCCGCGATGACTTTGCCCTCTGGCCCGCGGAGACGGCGGCCCTGCTCCAGGCCAACGACCGCACCGTCCTCCGGACGAATCGGCCCCTGGAGACCCACGAGGAATTGCCGACCTTCGGCGATCCCAAGACGTTCCTCACCTTTCGCTTCCCGTTCCACGACAGTGACGGTCGCCGGTTCGTCGGCGGCGTCGCGGTCGATGTCTCCGAGCACCGGGAAGCCGAGGTGGAACTGGAGCGGCAGTACCGCGAAGCGGACCACGCCCGCAGCGAGACCAACGCCATCCTCGACGCCACCAGCGAGGCAATGCTCCTCGTCTCGCCGGACGGTCACGTCATAACCGTCAACCGGCGGTTCGGCGAACTGCTCGGCATGGACCCGTCCACCGCCATCGGCCGCGACGTCGCCTCCCTTCAGCCTACCTTCGACCGCATCTTCTTCGACGGACCCGAGATCCGCGAACTGCTGAGCCGGGTCCACGCCGATGGTGACCCCCGCGCGAAACACGTCTTCACCCAGCAATGGCCCGAGCACCGCGAGCTGGAGCTCTACGCGACCACGGTCCGCGACGTCGGCGGCGATATCCTGGGCCGCCTGACCGTGTTCCGAGACGTCACCCGCGAGCGGGCAGTAGACCGGATGAAGACCGATTTCGTCGCCCTCGTCAGCCACGAACTGCGCACCCCCCTGACCAGCATCAAAGGCTACGTCGACCTGCTCCTGGACGGGGACGTCGGCGAGCTCGAGGGCCAGCAGCGAGACTTCCTCGAGGTCGTCAGCAACAATGTCGAGCGCCAGGTCGCCCTGATCAACGACCTACTCGACATCTCCACCATGGAGTCGGGCAAGATCGTCCTCAACCAGACCGCGGTCGACCTCACCCACGCCATCCAGAGCGTGTCCTGGGCCATGGCTAACCAGATCGAGCGGAAGGGCCAGCGCCTGATGCTCGACGTCCCGGCCGACATCCCGGACGCCTGGGGGGACCGGGCCCGGATCACCCAGATCCTGACCAACCTGATCTCCAACGCCCACAAGTACACCCCGAAGGGTGGCCTGATCCAGATCGCCGCCGCGCGCCAGGACGAACTCGTCCGCGTCGATGTCCGCGACTCCGGGATCGGGATGACCCCGGACGAGCAGGCACACCTCTTCAACAAGTTCTTCCGGGCCAAGAACCGCACGACCGAGGAAGCCGGCGGGACGGGTCTCGGCCTCGTCATCACCCGGGCTCTGGTCGACATGCAAGGCGGCTCGATCGAGGTCGTCAGTGCCCCGGGCAAGGGGTCGGTGTTTAGCTTCACCCTGCCCCTCGTCACCGCCGACGGCGTCCCCTCCATCTCCCCCGAGGACGCTGCCACCGCGATGTCCCGCCGCCTGACGATGGGGACCGGGCGCCTGGCCGCCACCGGGCCTCGTTAGTCTCGCGGCCGGGGACCCCCGGCACCGCGATCACCCCATCACGGTGTCGCCGGGGATGCTCGTCCCGTCCCCCTCACCGGTGTCGGCCCGCGTCTTCTCCCGGTGCGCGGCCAGCACGGCCGCCGGGATGGCGATCGGCGGCGCGTTGAGGATCGACCGGATGGTGTCCGGGTCGAACTTGGCCACCCGGTCCTCGGTCAGCAGGCCGTTCGTCTCCTGCTCGGTGTCGGTCAACTGCGTGTAGCAGAATCCCGCGATCGCCGGTGAGGCCAACAGCGCCCCGACCAGTGCCGCGAAGCGGTCCAGGTACGCCTCTGGCGTCCGGGCGGTCCCGTACCCATACCACTTCTCGTTGACCTCCGGCGCATAGCTGATCCCGCCGAACTCGGTCACCATCACCGGCACGTCCCCCCGCGCGATGTCCAGCAACAGGATGCGCCGCGCCGACGGCTGGATGTGGGCCAGGGTGTGGGCGACCGCCTCCGGCGTCCCGTAGCGGGCCGTCAGCACACCCGGGTCGAAGGTGTAGTCGTGGACGCCGACGATGTCCCCGACCGGGGCCTCCCACCCATCGTTCGCGATCACCGGGCGGGTCGGGTCCAGAGCCCGGACCATGTGGTAGAGCGCCTGCACGGCCGCCTGCTGCGTCGCGTCCGTGCCGACGTTCGGGACGCCCCAGCTCTCGTTGTACGGGACCCAGGCGACGATGCAGGGATGGCTGGCGTCCCGCCGGACGACATCGAGCCACTCCCGCGCGTAGCGCGCGAACCCTTCGTCCGAATAGACATAGGCGCTGGCCATCTCGCCCCAGACGATCAACCCCATCCGGTCGCAGAGGGACAGGAATCTCGGGTCCTCCACCTTCTGGTGGATCCGGATCCCATTGAACCCGAGCGCCTTGGTCAGCTCGATCTCCCGGCGCATCGCGGCCTCGTCCGGCGCGGCGAGGTGCGTTTCTGGCCAATACCCCTGCTCCAGGGCGAGTCGCAGGAAATAGGGCCGGTCGTTGAGCTGAAACCACCGGTCCGCGACCCCGGCCGAGCGCACCCCGGCATAGCTCCAGACGGTGTCCACGACCTCGTCACCATCGAGGAGGGTCAACTCCGCGTCGAAGAGGGTCGGGTGCTCGGGTGTCCAGAAATAGGCGGTCCGGTCCATCACCGCCGCGCCCCGGTCCAGCCCGATGACCCGCTCGGTCTCCGTCCCCGCGACGGCATAGGTCTCGTCGGCGACCGGGTCGCCCGCCAGGGTCAGCCGGACCCGCAGCCGCAACGGCCGCGCCGGGGTCCGATTCAGCCGCACCCGCAGCCCTAACCGGACCGCGACGGTGTCCGGCGTCCACAGCACCTCGGCCAGGTGGACCGCGGCGACGGTCTCCAGCCAGACCGGCTGCCAGATGCCCGTGGTCCGCTTGTACCAGATGGCGTGGCAGTCCTCCTGCCAATCCTGCTTGCCTCTCGGTTGGGTCAGGTCGGACGGGTCGTCCTCGGCCCGGACGGTCACGACCTGGTCCGCGTCCCGCGGCAACAGCGCGGTGGTGATGTCCGCCTGGAAGGGGGTGTGCCCCCCCTCGTGTTCGGCGACGAGGTGGCCATTGACCCAGACCCGGGCCCGGTAGTCCACCGCGCCGAAGTGGAGCATGACCCGGCCGGCACGATCCTCCGCCGTGAGGCGGACGGTCCTCCGGTACCAGACCACCGGGTGAAAACCGCTGTCGCCGATTCCGCTGGCCCGCGACTCGGGCGGGAACGGCACGGTGATCGTCCGGTCGAAGGGCTCTTCCCGGACTTGCCAACCCGCGTCTATCCCGGCCCCATCGTCATCGTGGGCGAAACCCCACGGGCCCGTCAGGTCGATCCAGCGAGGCCGCGCGAACTGGGGCCTCGGGTGCGAGCCCTCCTCGCCCGCCGGCTCGCTCGTTCCCGCCTCGTCCCGCACGACCCCCGGCGACCTCGACGACATGGTGGTGGCTCCCTCGTTCCCCGCGGGTATGACGCTCGCCCTCGTCCCCGGGCGACCGGACGGACTCGGCCGGGTACGCCGCACGTCCGCCCCGGTGTCGCCATCCGCGGCAGGATACCGGATGAGCCGCCCGCCATCGCGACTCCGGACCACGGTCCGGACCGGTCCCCGTGAACACTCCGATGAACCCGTCAGGGCACCGCCATGTTCTCCCGGCCGCGAGGCCGAAACCGGGCAGCGGTCTGGTGTTGAGGG